>JAXIPA010000160.1:0-13817 GCA_045403145.1 Nitrospirota bacterium
GCCCGGCCAACTCGGCTTCCCGAAGTGTGAAAACTGCCATGTGAGCGTCAATCGTCAGCCTGTTCCTTATGCCGTGGGCACAGAACTGTATAAAAATGCGGTAGGTCACGGCAGGCCGAGAGCTGCGAAGGCCCTCTGCATTACCTGCCACAACTCCATGCATATGGAGACCAAGCCGATGAGCTGGGGCGACGGCGTGAACAACAATTGCCAGGTGTGTCATAAGAACATGCCTACGGAAGGCAACATGGGGCCAGTGTGCGGCAACTGCCATGAGGATTCGTTCAATCCGCATCTTGTTATAAAGTAAGTATTACGTCTGCGATCTGAAAGGCCGCATCCGGATGGATGCGGCCTTTTTTTATAAATATCTCGTTATTATGATACAATAGCGATGGATTCCAGAATATCTTGATTACGTGGAGGAAACAATGAAAAAAATTGTCATTGCAGCAATTGTGGCGTCTATCGCCTTCGGGTCCATGGCGCCGGTCTTCGCGCAGGATGCAAAGCAAAATACGCAGGGCCAGGAGCAGGCCGCGCCAGAGCAGCCCAGGAAGACGGCCCTGTATTCCGGTGTTGTCCAGGAAGTGGACCTGAAAGAAAAGATCGTCATGGTGGGAAAACCGAAGTCGGAGCTCGGGATGGCCTTTCATGCGTCTGAGGCCAGGCTTGTAGGATATAAAAAGCTCAAGGACATCAAGCCGGGAGACAAGGTGAAGGTCGAGTATGACGCCATAAAAGCCAGGACCTTTGCCGTAACGATTACGAAAGAGGAGTAAGTTTATTTTTGTTCGATCTCACGGAATCGACGCCGGATCTCGTCAGGGATGGCGGTCTTTCTGCCCTCGCGGTAATCGTACATCACGATCACGCCGTCTCCCTCTGCTGCGATCTTTTGGTGCCGGCGGCTCACGATAACATACTTCATCGTGAAACGGTCTTCCTCCACATCGACTGTCTTTGCACCGACCGAGACCGTATCGGGATAGGTGAGCGGCAGTTTGTACCGGCAGCTTGTCGATCCCAGAATGGGACCGATGCCGGTATCCTCTTTATACTTGTTCAATCCGATCTTTTCGGAATAGGCGATCCGGGCGCTCTCGAAATAGCGGAAATAGACGACGTTATTCACGTGCTGGAACGCATCCATCTCGCCCCACGCCACGGGAATTTCAACCACGACCGGGTAGCCTTCCAATAATTTGTTGTCCATAGGGCAATGTGACGGGGGAGTTCCCTGCGCTGAAACCGGCATCCGTTTGTCACGATAAAAAAATCGAATCACGAACAAAAGCGGCGATCTTCTCTACCGAGCCCTCTTCGAATTTCATCCCGGCAGTATAAATCGAGACTCCTTCTTCAATGACGCTCAATCTGCAGCGAGCTACAATGCCCTTCACATCGATGCTGTTCCTCTTGTCTTCGAGCTTGAGAGGATATTCTTTGCCGATATTGAGCCTCCGGTTAACTTTCACGGCGACTCCGCCGAAACTCATATCGATGATTTCCACGTTATCGGCCTGGCTCAATTTGCCGCTTACTTCAAGTAATTCCAGTCCGAATCTCCTGTGCCGCCTCTTTTCCAGCATCTGCGCTACCTCCAATCTTCCTGCCCTGACTTACTTGTGATGGTTTCGTAAAAAGTCGTCATTCCCGCTTGCCTGCACCCAGCGATTACGAGCGAAGCGTAGTGCAGGGTGTCGGGAATCGTAGTGCCACATAACGCACTTGAAAAGGAAGGATTCCGGACAAGCCGGAATGACACCTAAGAGGCTATTTCCGACTTTTTTACGAGTTCATCAATCTTTCTACCCTGACTTACTGGTCGAAACGCGCATGTTTCTTTTTTCGTATTTCATAATACGATGAACTCATTGCTTCTGTCAAGATTGATGAGGCGTATCATGCTCCCCATGCCCTTACTCAAAGCCGGGCCGGTCAGTTGAGCGCCACCGCGCCCGCGCCGAGCACGGCCTCGATCTCGGCGATGAGCCGGTCGGAGGGGTTCACGCGGATATCGCGTCCCACGGAAATGAGGGAGTCCTTGCGCGTGGGGTTCTGGAGCCGGAGATACACCGGGACCGCGCCCTGGTAGCGGAGGAGGATGTCTTTGACCTTGAGCAGGTCGTCCTGGGTCAGACCCGTGGCGGAGAGCTTGATGTCAAGGCGCGTGGCGCCTTTCTTCTTCACCTCGGCAAGAAGATGAATGCGCACGGCCTTGATCTTGTTACCCTGCTCGCTCTTGTCGAGCTGACCGGCCACGATCAGGGGCGTGTCGGTCAGGAGCAGGTGATGGGCCGACGCGTAGAGCTCGGGAAAAACAATGGTTTCCACGGAGCCGTAGAGGTCCTCGAGGTTAAGGATGGCCATCTTGTCGCCTTTTTTGGTGACCTTCTGCTTTAAGCCCGCGATGATGCCGCAGATGGTCACGTCCTTGCCGTCGGCTACCTGGTCCAAGGTCTCGGTCGTGGCCGTGGCGTATCTCTTAATGTCGTCCTGGAAGGCCGCCAGGGGATGGCCGGAGATGTAGAACCCCATGCTCTCCTTTTCATAGGCCAGCAACTGGCTCTCCTTCCACTCCGGCACGTTCGAAAGCTCGGGGTCTTTCTGGTCGCTCATTGAGTCGAAGATGCTGAACTGGCCCACGGCCTCCTGCTCCTGGTGCCGTGCGGCGGCATCCATCAACATGTCGATGGCTTCCATCATCTGCGCCCGGCGTGCCCCCGTCAGATCGAAGGCCCCGCACTTGATCAGGGCCTCTATCACGCGGCGGTTGACCCTGCGCTGGTCCACCTTTTTGCAGAAGTCGGCCAATGAGGTGTATGCCCCTTTGGCCTCGCGGGCCTCGATCATGGCTTCAATGGCGGACAGACCGACGTTCTTGACCGCCGCGAGTCCGAAGCGGACCGAGCCGATGGTGCTGCCGGGCTCGATGTTCTCGCGATCATGGGCCTCGATGACGGTGAAGTCCCAACGGCTCTCGTTTACGTCCGGCGGCAGTATGTTGATGCCCATCAGGCGGGCCTCATAGATATATTTCACGACCTTGTCCGTGTCCTGGACTTCGGAGGTCAAGAGGGCGGCCATGTATTCCACGGGATAATGGGCCTTCAGGTACGCGGTCTGGTAGGTGATGAGGGCGTAGGCAGCGCTGTGGGACTTGTTGAACCCGTATTCGGCGAATTTGGCCATGAGGTCGAATATGTCCGCCGCCTTTTTGAGATTGATACCCTGTTTTTCCGCCCCCTTGAGAAACGGCACCTTTTCCTTTGCCATGACCTCGGGGTCCTTTTTCCCCATGGCGCGGCGGAGGAGGTCGGCCCCGCCGAGGGAATAGCCGGCAAGGGTGCGGGCAATCTGCATCACCTGCTCCTGGTACACGATGACGCCGTACGTGTCCTTCAGGATCGGTTCGAGCTGAGGGAGATCGTAGACTATCCTGGTCGAGCCTTTCTTGCGCTTGATGAAATCGTCCACCATGCCGCTGCCGAGAGGTCCGGGCCGGTACAAGGCCACCAGCGCGATCAGGTCCTCGAACACGCCCGGCTTCATCTTGATCACGATGTCGCGCATGCCCGACGATTCGAGCTGGAAGACGCCCGCGGTTTCGCCCCGGCCCAGGAGTTCGTAGGTACGCGCGTCATCGAGGGGAATGCGGGTGACGGAGAAGGGCTCGGTCCGGGCAAGGGGGGCCTTCCGGAGCCGCACGTTGATCATGTTCTCGGCCTTCTGGATGACCGTCAGGTTCCTGAGGCCCAGGAAATCGAACTTCACCAGGCCGATCTTCTCCACGCCCTTCATGTCGAACTGGGTCGTGATTTCGTCTTTCGGCGTCTTGAAGAGCGGCAGATACTCCGTGAGCGGTTCCTGGGAGATGACCACGCCGGCTGCATGTTTGGAGGCATGGCGCACCTGGCCTTCGAGAAGAAGGGCGATCTCCATGAGCTCCGCCATGCGCGGGTCTTTTTTGGAGATCTCCTTGAGCTTCGGCTCCTGCTCCAGGGCCTCCTTCAGCGTGATGTTCAGCTTGTTCGGCACGAGCTTGGCGAGCTTGTCGCACTCCGCGTAGGGGATGTCGAGGACGCGGCCCACGTCGCGGATCACTCCCTTAGCCATCATCGTTCCATAGGTGATGATCTGGGTCACGTGGTCCTGCCCGTATTTTTCGGTTACGTACCGGATGACCTCATCGCGCCGGTCCTGGCAGAAGTCCACGTCGATATCAGGCATGGAGATGCGCTCGGGGTTCAGGAACCGCTCGAAGAGCAGATGATAGGGAAGGGGGTCGAGGTCGGTGATTCGAAGACAATAGGCGACCAGGCTTCCCGCTGCCGAGCCGCGGCCCGGGCCGACGGGGATTCCGTGGTCTTTGGCATAGTGGATGAAGTCCGCCACGATGAGGAAGTAGCCGGCGAACCCCATCTTGTCGATCATCTGGATTTCGAATTCGAGCCGGTCTTTATATTTCGCGCGATCGATGCTTTCCGCGCCGCGCACGGCCTCGATCTCGATAAACCGTTCCTCAAGGCCCTTGCGGGCCAGCTCGGCCATGAAGGATTCCCTGGTATACCCCTCGGGCACGGGAAAGTGGGGGAGATGGTACTTGCCGAGTTCGAGCTCGAGATTGCAGCGCTCGGCGATCCTGACCGTGTTCGAGACGGCTTCCGGGACATAGGAGAACGCCTTTTTCATCTCCTCCGGCGTCTTCATGTAAAAGGTCTCGGAAGAGAATTTGAGCCTTTTGTCGTCCTTGACGGTCTTGCCGGTCTGGATGCAGAGCAGGGCGTCGTGGGCCTTGTGGTCCTCCATATCCAGGTAGTGGCAGTCGTTCGTAGCGACGAGCGGGATGCCCGTGTCCTTAGTCAGCTTGAGGAGCTCCCGGTTCACGATTTCCTGCTCGGGGATACCGTTGTCCTGGAGTTCGAGGTAAAAGTTTTCCTTCCCGAGAATCTGCTCGTAATCGAGGGCAATTCTTTTCGCGTCCTCGTACCGGCCCTGGATGAGGAGGGAAGGGATCTCGCCGCCGAGACAGGCAGACAAACCGATAAGGCCTTCGCTGTGCGCCCGGAGGAGTTCCTTGTCGATCCGGGGCTTGTAGTAGAAACCCTCGAGATAGGCGGAGGTCACGAGCTTGACGAGGTTCTTGTATCCCTGTCTGTTGCGGGCGAGGAGGATGAGGTGGTACGATGCCTCGTCATTCTGTCCGGCAGGCGCGGTCTTATCGAACCGGGACCCGGGCGCCACGTAGGTCTCGCAGCCGATGATGGGTTTGATGCCGGATTTCACTGCTTTCAAATAGAAATCGAGAGCGGAGAAAAGGTTGCCGTGGTCCGTGACCGCGACCGCCGGCATCTTGAGGTCGATCGCTTTTTTTATGAGGTTGTCGAGACTGATCGCGCCGTCTAGAAGGCTGTACTCGGTGTGGAGGTGAAGGTGGACGAAATCGGCATGATGCATGGGTTAAAACCAGGGAACCTGAGAAGTTGGGAGGTTAAGAAGATAGGATAGGGGGCGTTCTCATCTTCGGAACTTCCCAGCTTCCAAACTTCGATTATAAATAAAATAATGGAGGCGGCGATCGGATTTGAACCGATGAATGAAGGTTTTGCAGACCTCTGCCTTAGCCACTTGGCTACGCCGCCGTTCGTACATGTTCGGTGTTTAGAGTTAAGAGTGGGGAGTTGAATACCGGACCGGGAGCCTGGAGTCGTAGATTAAGATTGATGCTGCTCCGACCTCCGAACTCCGAACTCTGAACTGAAAAATGGAGCGGGTGGCGGGATTCGAACCCGTGACCTCAACCTTGGCAAGGTCGCGCTCTACCAGCTGAGCTACACCCGCGCGTTGATCGTTTCGCGCACTTCAGGCTTGCAAATATAACAAAGTGGTCTATCCTTGTCAACAGAAAAGTATTCCCGCTATTGACGGAGCAGCGATACTGTGGTAACGTACTCCTATTGAAAATACAGCTGGATAACGGAGGTTGGCGAAGTATATGAACACACTAAAAACAGTAGGTTTGATGACATTTCTCATGGTGCTGTTCGTCGCCATCGGCGGGGCGCTGGGGGGCAGAAGCGGCATGATCATGGCCATTCTGTTCGCCACGATCATGAACGTCGGGATGTACTGGTTCAGCGACAAACTCGTGCTCAGGATGTACAAAGCCCAGCCGGCGACGGAATCCCAGGCGCCCGAGCTCCACGCCATCGTGCGCACTCTCGTCCAGAAGGCCGGCATGCCCATGCCCAAGGTCTACATTATCCCGGAAGAGACGCCGAACGCGTTCGCGACCGGCAGGAACCCCGAGCATGCCGTCGTTGCAGTCACGCAGGGCATCATGCGGATACTGTCCCGGGATGAGCTGGCCGGCGTGATAGCCCATGAGCTGGCGCATATCAAGCACCGCGACATGCTGACGGGCACGATCGTGGCGACCATCGCGGGCGCGATCAGCATGCTGGCCCAGATGGCCCAGTGGGCCATGATCTTCGGCGGAGGCAGGAGGGACAGCGACGACGAGGGCGGCAGCCCGATCGTGGCGATCGTCATGATGATCGTGGCGCCCATCGCGGCGATGCTCGTCCAGATGGCCATTTCGCGCACCAGGGAGTTCGAGGCCGATAAGGGAGGCGCGCAGATCGCCGGGCATCCTTCCGGGCTGGCGACCGCGCTCCTGAAGCTGGAAAAGGGCTCGCAAATCATTCCCCTGCATGACGCAAAGCCCGCCACGGCGCATATGTTCATCGTGAACCCGCTGACCGGCGGCGGACTCATGAAACTGTTCAGCACTCATCCTCCGATCGCGGAACGGGTGAAGCGGTTGAACGAACTGGCCAGGGGAAGATAAGAAAAACATTGTAGATTGTTGATTGCGGATTGCGGAGTGAAAATGCAAAACCCCGTTCTTGCTATGTTCAAGGACGGGTTTTTTTTTGGACCATGCTTTTAACAGGCCGTTGAAAAACGCCTGCCCCCTTAAAGGAATCTTTAAATTTTTTGTGCATCTGATAATGGTACAATAGAGACAGTGCAGCGAGGACGCGGGAAAAGAGCTCTGGCTGAATCAGCCTTGACCATCGCAGGAATGCCGGCGCGGGGCTGACGCCTCCCGGTTTTTTCCTTTTTCTTTCCGGGGGAAAACCGTTATAATAAACCCAATTTATAAAAGGTGAGGATTTTGAAAGGAGGCAAGGAACGTGCGCTACCGATATATCGCCTATAAATATTCGCGGCGGATGCGTCCTGAAACCGCATTCCAGAACATATGGGAATCATTCGGCACCTGGCCGCTTCATTCCGCGGTAGGCTGGCGTCCGCCCACGGACATCTATGAAACCTCCGACGAGATCATCGTCGTCATCGAACTCGCGGGAGTGGCCGAGGATGAAATGACCGTGACGCTGTTCAGCGATCTGCTCGTGGTGGAGGGAAAGAGGGCGCAACCTCCGCTGGCCGACATGAATGCCTGTCATCAATTGGGCATCAAATATGGTGAATTCATGTCCGAGGTCGCGCTCCATGCCCCGGTCGACCCTGAGCACGTTAAGGCGGAATACAAAAACGGCCTGCTGAAAATCACGCTTCGTAAAATCTGACGCCTGAAGGATGTACCATTGAAAATTCACGACCTCTTGACGAAATTATTGAACAAACAGGCAAGGAGCGATTCCATGGAAATCAAACAAGAAAGCGAACAGGAAAAAATACCCTCCGTGCCAGCCGAACTTCCGCTGTTGCCGCTGAAGGACACGGTAGTCTATCCGCTGACGGTCTACCCCCTGGTGATCGGCAAGGAGAAATCCATCAAACTCATTAATGAGGTTACCGTCGGCGACAAGATCCTCGGCCTGACTGCCCAGAGAAAGGTGGATCTCGAGGTCGCCGGTATGGCGGACATTTACCCCGTGGGGACCATGGCGAGGATCCTTCAGATGATCAAGGTCCCCGACGGCACGCTCCGGGTCCTGGTCCAGGGGATCGAGCGGATCAGCATCACGGGATTTACGCAGACCGAACCGTTCATCAGGGCCGGCGTCAAGGCCCTGCCGGACAAGTCTGAAAAGTCCGTTGAGCTCGAAGCGCTCATGCGGGGCGTGTCGGAGCTGTTTCAGAAAATGGTCACGCTCACACCGAACATGCCCGAGGAGCTTACCTCGGCGGCGCTCAACATAGAGGACCCGCGCCAACTGGCCTATTTGATCGCGACGAATATCAGGTTGGACCTGCCGCAGCGGCAGGACCTCCTGAGGCCGACCTCGTTTTCGACAAGCTGACCAAGCTGATGCAGTTCCTGAACCGCGAGGTCGAGGTGCTCGAACTGGGCAGGAAGATCCAGGGCCAGGCCCGCGACCAGATGCAGAAAGCGGAGCGGGAATATCTTTTGCGGCAGCAACTCTCGGCCATTCGCAAGGAGCTCGGCGAGGAGACCGACGAAGGCTCGGAGATAAAAATCCTGCGGGAGAAGATCGAACAGACCAAGCTGCCGTCGGAGGCCGAGAAAGAAGCCAAGCGCGAGCTCGGGCGCATGGAGAAGCTCTCAGCGGCGTCGCCCGAATATTCGGTGATCCGCACCTACCTCGAATGGATGACGATCCTGCCCTGGAACAAGACGACTGCCACGGCAATCGACATCGCCAAGGCCAAGATAACGCTGGACGAAGACCACTACGACCTCGAGAAGATCAAGGACCGCATTCTGGAGTATCTGTCCGTCAAGAAACTGGGCGAGGAGCGCGGACCGCTGGATGGCGTCAAGATGCGCGAGCCCATTCTTTGCTTTGTCGGCCCTCCCGGCGTGGGGAAGACCTCGCTGGGGCAGTCCATTGCCCGGGCCCTGGGCAGGAAGTTCATGCGCCAGTCCCTGGGCGGACTGCATGACGAGGCCGAGATCCGCGGCCACCGCCGCACGTACATCGGCGCCATGCCCGGACGCATCATCCAGGGCCTGAAACGCGTCGAGACCAGGGACCCCGTGATCATGCTCGACGAGGTGGACAAGATCGGGGCGGACTGGCGCGGCGACCCGTCGTCGGCGCTCCTCGAGGTGCTCGATCCGGAACAGAACAAGGATTTCCGCGATAATTATCTCGACGTGCCCTTCGACCTGTCGAAGGTCATGTTCATCACCACGGCGAACCAGCTCGGAACCATTCCGCCGCCGCTCCTGGACCGCATGGAGGTGCTCTATCTGCCGGGCTACACCGAGCACGAGAAGCTGAAGATCGCGCAGAAGTATCTGATCCCCAAGGAGATCAGCGCCAATGCGCTGAAACCCGAGGAAATCGTGATCGAGGAGGCCGCGCTCCGGGGCATCATCAAGGACTACACGCGCGAGGCCGGCGTCAGAAACGTGGAGCGCGAGATCGCGAACGTCTGCCGCAAGGTGGCGAAAGCCATAGCCGAGGGCAAGCCGGCGCCGATAACCGTGAAACCGGAAGATCTCCATGACTATCTTGGAAACCCGAGGTTCTTCGCCGAGACGGCGATCATGATCGACCGGCCGGGCGTGGTCACCGGCCTGGCTTGGACCCCGACGGGCGGGGACATCCTTTTCGTCGAGGCCACGCAGATGCCGGGGAACAAACAGCTTACGCTCACCGGTCAGCTCGGCGACGTGATGAAGGAATCGGCGCAGGCCGCGCTTTCCTATGTACGGTCGCAGGCGGAGGCCTTCGGGATCAACAAGGATTTCTTCGAAAAGACTGACATCCACATCCACGTGCCGGCGGGCGCGATCCCCAAGGATGGTCCGTCCGCGGGGGTCACCATGACCACGGCGATCGTTTCCATGCTCACGGGGAGGGTGGTAAAGCATGATCTCGCCATGACCGGCGAGATCACGCTCCGCGGCAAGGTCATGCCCATCGGCGGGGTGAAGGAAAAGGTGCTTGCCGCGCGACGGGCGGGGATCAAGACCATCATCCTGCCGGAAAAGAACAAGAATGACCTGGAGGACGTGCCCGAGGAACTGAGGAAGGAAATGGAATATATTTTCGTGGACACCATCGATCAGGTGATCAATGCGGCGCTGGACGGGAAGAAGAGCTGAACCGCCGTCAGCCGCGGCCGTTGCCATAACCGGATATGCATTCACAACCGACAACCCGAAAGCTTCCTCCCTGGTTCAGGATACGGCTCACCGCGAACGAACGCCTGACGAACGTGCGGAAATTGATCAGGGACAACAACCTCCATACCGTGTGCCGGAGCGCCGCATGTCCGAACCAGACGGAGTGCTGGAGCGCCGGCACGGCCACCTTTCTGATTCTCGGCAATATCTGCACGAGGGGGTGCAGGTTCTGCGGCGTTCCCAAGGGTACGCCGGCGGGACTGGACCGCGAGGAACCGGGCCGCGTGGCTGATGCCGTGTCGGCCCTCGACTTGAGCTATGCCGTCATCACGTCGGTCACCAGGGACGATCTCCCCGATGGAGGCGCCGCGATTTTTGCCGAGACTATCAGGGCGGTCCGCATGAGGAACCCCCGGTGCCGGGTGGAAGTCCTTATCCCGGATTTCAACGGGTCACCGGAGGCGCTCCGGATTGTTCTTGACGCCATGCCGGATGTGTTGAATCACAATCTCGAGACCGTGCCGTCTCTCTATTCCCGCGTCAGGCCCCAGGCTGACTACCAGCGTTCATTGGAATTGCTCAAACACGCTCATGAGCATGGCGCAATAACCAAGACCGGCCTCATGCTTGGCCTCGGAGAAAGCATCGATGAAGTGAAATCGGTCATGGGGGACATCAGGCGCGCCGGGTGTTCTATCCTGACTCTGGGCCAGTATCTCCGGCCCGGAAGAACGCATCTGCCCGTTGAAAAATACTATCATCCCTCTGAATTCGATGCACTTCGGGAGGAAGCCCGCTCCCTGGGGTTCCAGCACGTCGCTGCGGGCCCCCTGGTCCGCAGTTCGTACCATGCGGAAAAATACGGGGCAGGGGACCGGTGAAGACGTCGGCGTAAAGCCTGCCCCGGAATTATTGAGGCCGAAGGTTAGTACTACAGCGGACTTTTTAGCGCCGCATACCACAAATCCGTCATTCCGGCATGACTCTAGCCGGAATCCAGAGGTTTTGATTCTTCTGGATCCCCGCTTCCGCGGGGACGACGCCTGGATTCCCGATTAAAGCATTCGGGAATGACAAAAAGTTGTAGTATTAGTTGATCCAGAAAAGGAAAGAAAAAATCGACTATGAACATATCCGTAATCGTCCCGACGTATAACCGCCCTCAAGCCCTGAAACTTTCATTGCTGAGCCTCTCCCGTCAGAGTATGACGCCCCATGAGGTGCTGATAGCCGACGACGGCAGCTCCGAAGAGACCCGCAACGCCGTGCGCGAGATGCAGCGGACGCTGAAGGACGTCTTTCCCATAAAACACGTATGGCAGGAGGACATCGGTTTCAGAAAACCGAAGATCCTGAATGAAACTGTCCGCCAGTCCACCGGTGATTATCTCGTCTTCATAGACGGCGATTGCATGGCGCATCGGCACTTTATCCGGGCGCACGTAGAGCAAAGCAGCCCGACAGCCATCCTGAGCGGTAAGCGGGTGGATATCGGGAAGCATTTGACTGAAAAGCTGCTTGCGGAAGGGACTGTTTTGAGTTCCCTGACGCCAAGGCTTCTTGTCGATTCATTACAGGGCGGGTCCCGGAAGGTCGAAGAGTCGTTTCAGATCAAAAACAGTCTCATGCGGCGGTTGATGCACAGGGATTTCATCAACGACGACGGTGTATGGGGATGCAATTTGAGCCTCTCCAAAGAGCTCTTTATCAATATCAACGGGTGCGATGAGGATTTTCTGGATGGCTCGCTCGAAGACAATGACCTCGGTATCAGGGTACTGAATCAGGGCAAGCAGGTCCGGTCCGTGAGAGGCCTGGCGATCGTTTTTCATCTCTGGCACCCGTCATCGTGGAGCTTCGAGAGCGAGAAATATCAGTATAATCTAAAAATTATCAGAAACAGAATTGAGGCAAAGGAAACTATTTGCAGGAATGGGATCAGAAAGCTTTAACTATAGTCTGTCGTTAAATGTTTTTTCCCGTCATGCCGGACTCGATGAGGAGCCTGCCCCGGCAATTTGTAAGCCGGGGGCATCCAGAAGGTTTTGCCAGAAGGTTTTGAAAGAACTGGATTCCTGCCTTCGCAGGAATGACGCACTTTTTACCCCGGCTTTAATCATGCTGGGGCAGGCGCGTCGATTAGAATTTCAACACTCTTATGAAAAACGCGGGTGTAGGCACGGGTGCCATGGTCCAAAAATAAATGCGATTTGACATAATATACAGTCTGTAAAATTGATGAATTATTCACCGTAGCATAAGCGGAAGAGGGGATGAAGAAAAGCAATGATAACGCGGCGGTCATGACCGCCTTGTAAATTTGAGTACGATATTTTTTTGATGTTCCCTTCGCTCTGCTCACGTCTGCCAGTGCCATAACGATAGTCGGGGAGTCTCCCGAGAGCTCCGCTATTTTGATGCATACCTCGTCTGCCGGTACTGCCATTCCTACCATGTATTTTTGTATCGATGCTTGCGTAATTCCAAGCCTTGCTGCTAATTGTGTATCGCTTTTGATGTCCAGCTTGGCCTTAAGTGCGTTTAAATAGCTGATTAGGTCTTTCATGTTGTCTCCCTCCTTGTAAGTTCATTATAACAACCCCCTGTGATTATGTAAAGAAAAAACTTGACAACTGCCGGGTGTTGTGGTATTTACTCTTTATTGACAACAGCCAACAGTTGTTGTTTAAAGGGGGCCTCAATGGTTCGTCATTTCGGATTTCCCGGCGTTGCCTGTCACGGTGAGGTTATTCATAACAGCAATTTAAGCTGTTCCTGTGATCTGCTTCAACCTTTTCCCTGTTTTCTTCTTCTTTCCTGCTACAAGCGTAATCATTGGTTTGGGTTTTCAGTCGAGGTGGCTTGATGGTTGTTCAATTCGGTCTACCAGATATCGGCATCCGTGAAAATCGAATTGCCCTGAACTATGATCTTGTTTGTTCCTGTGACCTTTCCCATTTCGTTCCTTGTGTTAACCGTCCACGCTGTGCATCTCATCAAAAACCCGCACGAAGGAAAATCAAGGCTTTTGTTACCTGGGGCGATATAACTGCCGTCTTTCCCGGTGCTGAGCTAATAGAAGGCCGTGTAGACGGTATGCAGGGGGCTTTTAAGTGGTAACAGTCAACCAGGACAGCGATGCATGCCCGAAGGACTCCGATGCTTGCGGAGGGGACGCACGGGCATGCGCGAGCGGAGCGAGCCCTTCACTTGTATATATTAGTCAAAGTGTTCCCAAGTCAACATGGACAAGGCAGCAAAAGAGAGTTTACAGCCGTTTGAAGTCTTTTATGCTGGAAGCTTCGGCGCGTGGCTGTCAGCTTTTCCGGGTTGATTTGACTACGGCTCCTGGTGGCGATGCTAAGTTGCTCGCATATCATAGCGTGATGTTAAAAAAACGGGTTAAAAAAGAGTTTGGGTATGATGTTGACGATTTTAAGGTTGAAACGAACGAGGGCTATGGCGTTCTTCATTGCGTGTGGTCCATATCGAGCGACAAGTCTGTCTTTATCCCTCAGTATTGGCTTTCCGAACAGTGGGAAGCTATTCACGGTGCCAAAATTGTTTGGATTAAGCGTTTGACGGGGAAATTTCACCAAAAAATGGTTGCTCGCTACATCGCTGCGCAGTATCTTGCCGGTCAAACCCGTTTAGTTCGCATGTCTTATTCGTGGCATCGATGCAGTTTAGCCCTTGGTCGTGGCTGGGCGTCGTTGAAACGGCTTGCTAATGGTCGGCGTCC
>JAXIPA010000097.1:0-18752 GCA_045403145.1 Nitrospirota bacterium
CGCCGCCGCTGTGGAACGCATAGCTCATGGTGCTGAGCCCGAATACTACTGCGGCAACCGCCGCGACAACGATAAGGCTTAATTTTACAATCTTCATGTAATCCTCCAAATTTGTTTGTTTGCTCCGGCAATGCCGGCAAATTTAACAGCTTGTGCTTTTTCTCGCTTCTTTCAACTGATTACTGCCTGCTGCTTTTCCTTTGTGCTGCTGTACTGCGGTGTACCCTTTCTTTTCTCCCCCCCCCTTTCGCTGCAATTTGACTTTATCTGAACCCCTGATTCCCCAAGTGTGCGTTTGCATATGGTACTGCATTCTTAATGCCAGATTCTAAATGAGAAAAAAGCTTTTTATAAACAATGTATTAATGTTTTGGAGGGTCAATTTTATGCAGCGGGAGCTGGTGGAATTACCAGGTCCATCGGGAATATTTCCGGAAGTTCACGGATGGTAAGGGGCGTGGACTGGATTTATAAGCTTGACATGATGCGTTCGAAAAAAAAGGAGGGCCGGCAAACGCCGGTCCTCCCTGGAACTACTGTTTCAGCATGCTCGAAAATACTGCGATCAGTTTGAGTACTGCATCCTGAAGACGCTGACTCCACGGTTGCCTGACTGAACAATGTAGACCCTGTCATTGCCGTCTATGGCAAGCTGAAGAGGAACGATCAAGCCGCCCTCCTCTCTGCCGCGATGGCCGAATTCCTTCAGGAAATTGAAATCCTTATCATAGACGGCGATGACGCATTTTAATTTATCAGCCACCAGATAATTGCCCCGGTTGTCGGCGATGATGCCCGATACGACTCCGAATTTGCCCGGAAGGCTTCCGGGCTGTCCAAAGGAGGCTACTTTCCCTTCCAGGGTAACGCGGTAGGCGCTGAACAGAACAGGCAGGGTGAACAGAACGCTTCCGTCCGTGTCCACGCTGAACCCGTCTATCAGGACATTGTTTTTTTGTTTTTCCTCAAGCTCAAGGAGCGTGAAAAGATCCAGACTGCCCTTGACGTTTCCTTTTCCGTCGATGACGACGACCAGCAGCCTGTCGCTGTCAACAAGGTAGATTTGTCCCTCCCGGTAGGCAAGGCGGTTGGGCTGAAAGGCCTTGAAGCCGGGCGGAAGCCCCGTGAGTGCTATCTTCGTTTTCGGATCACCCTGGAAATTGCAGCGGATGACTTCGAACTTGTCTCCAATGTCATTATAGGAGAGCAAGAGAATGGAGCCATCCTGTTCAACGGCCAGGTCCCTGATCTGTCCCAGGTTTTTGTTATCACCGAACCGGTAAACCTCAAGACCGGCGTTGTTGAACACCGTGACGATGTTCTGGTACTGAACATACGCCTCGTTCCTCTGCTTATCAACGAACAGGGTGCCGCCACCGTTGATAATCGGGCCCGTAAAGTCCGAGAGCGTATACATGAATGAAGCGTCCACGGTAACGGCAACGGCGGGCATTGCAAGCGATGTCAGGCTGAGAAGAAGGGCGCCATAGATCAAGGAATATTTTTTTATGAGATTGCGGTAAATCATCGTACTTCCTCTAAGAATGATTATGCATACTCGATGCCAGGATGTTTTTGATGGGGAAATTGTTTATAAACAATATGTTGGTATTTTGCAGGGGGAATATTATGCAGCGGGATCTGGTGGAATAACCAGGTTCATAGGTAATATCGCTGGAACGGTTCACCCTGAAAACGGCAGTTGGCCACGGATGAACACTGATAACCACGGATAAAAACGAGCGGAAAGATGAGATCGAAGATTCACCAAAAAGGCAGTCCATAAATCAGCTGTAAACTTTCAAAATCCGTGCTAATCCGCGGCTAAATGCTCTTTCCGGGTTCACAGAAAGGGGTTTTTTGCCGTCATTTGGCGCTATAAGCGTGGTCAAGTTTTTTTTTCGTATTCTCGAGATGGTATCGGGCGTCGGCATTTCCCGGATCAATCCGGAGCGCGGTCTCGAATTCTTGCAACGCATCTTCAAATTTCTCCTGCTGACTGTACGCAATGCCCATGTTCTTGTGCACTTCAGCGCTTTCGGACCCATGGCGGAGGGCCTGCCGGAAGGCATGAACTGCCTCGTCAAGGCGGTTCTGCTTCGCATAGACTATCCCCAGATTATTGTATGCCTCTCCGCTCTCTGGCTGGTCTTTTATCGCGGCCTGAAATTCCAGGATTGCTTCCGCAAAACGTCCCTGCATCCCGTACAGCAGCCCCAGGTTATTGTGCGCTTCACCGTATTCCGGTTTGAGCCTGAGGGCTGTGTAGTATTCACGCATGGCCTCTTCGAAACGCCCCAGCTCCTGGTAGGCATTGCCGAGGCTGTAATGCGCCGCGGCATTATTCGGGTCGAACCGAAGGGCTCGCTGAAACTCCCCAAGCGCCTCGTTCATTCGCCCCTGTTTCACGTAAATGATCCCGAGATTGGTATGCGCCGCAGCGTCATTCGGATTGGACTGAAGGACCATCTGAAATTCCATTAACGCATCCTCGAAACGGCCTTGCTTCCCATAGATGCTCCCGAGGTTGTTGCGCGCTCTGTCCGAAATGGCGTCCCACCTCCTGGCCAGCGTCAGCCTGACGGTGGTCTGGTATTCCCGTATCGCCTCTTCCAGGAGGTCCTTGCCGTCGTAATACAACCCGACGGCGTAGTGACCCCGTGCTTTTTCCGGGCTTTTCGCCACGACATCCTTCCATAGCACCAGTTCATCCCGCCAAACCCTGTTTCTCATAAAGGTTGCGAAGGACAGAAGGATCAGCATCCCGCACAATGATGATATCAGTAGCCGACTCGCATGCATTTGTTTTACCGGTTTGTTGGTGATCATGGATAGAACGGGGCTTTTTTCAATTCTCCGAAGGCGCTTCTCAGACAGGGTTACGGGGCCTGTTTCACCCGCAGAGCGTTCAGTCGTTCGAAGGCCTGAAATTCCCTGGCAGCCTCCTCGAAACGGCCGAGTTTTTTATAGATCGTGCCGAGGTTGTAGTGCGCCGCGACGTCTTCGGGGTCGACGCGTATCACGGTCTGAAATTCCGTTGCAGCCGCTTCGTAGCGCCCCAGTTTCCCATATACGGCGCCAAGGTTGTTATGCGCATCAACATGGCCGGGGTCCGCGTTGATGGCAGCCTGATATTCCTGGATCGCCTCTTCAAAGCGTCCCTGCCGCCCGTATAGTTCCCCCCGGTTAAAGTACAGGGAAGGATCATTGGGTTGCATGGCTATGGCCGCATCGAATTCCCGAAGCGCGTCCTCAAGCCTGCCTGTTCGGGCGTAGATCGCGCCGAGGCAGCTACGCGGCGAAACATATCCGGGATCGAGATTCATGGCGGTTCTCAGCTCCTGTTCAGCTTCCTCGTACCGCTCCAGCCTCCCGAATATGTTGCCCAGATTATAATGGGCCTCGGGGTACGCGGGGTCGATGCGGACGGCGGTCTGGAATTCCCGGACGGCCTCATCAAGGAAACCGCGTTTTGCATACTCGTCTCCGAGGTTGCTGTGGGGCCGGGCCTTACCCGGGCTTTTTTCCACGACGTCTTGCCACAAGGCTAAGCTGTCTTGCCATACGGCGTTTCGGATGAATGCAGTCACGGCCAAAATGAGCAGAAGCCCGGTGAAGAGGGCCGTAAGCAGCCGCCCGGCAATCGTTTTTTCCGTCAACATAGTGGACATGAGGACCTGCGCTTCTCTCCCGCCATGACCGTCGAACACGACAGGGCGGTTCCCCTCTGCATTCTACGACCCCTCGTATGCCCGAACTTTCGAGGCAATGACGTCCCGTATTGTTCGCAGGGTCGGCCCGGCAGGGGGCCATGCCCTGTTGTCGCGACGAGCCAGCCCGGCCTCTTGTTGATATACGGCCTCAATGCTCGCCATGACGTCCTGCGCGATACGGCGCGAACGGGTGTTTTTGTCGTCGCCCGATACGTATATCTCCCCGTACTTGACCTTTGCGTCGTTGTCGACGAACGCGACAGACGCCCTCTCTGCGCTGATCGGGACCAGGACGGCGGAAAGCTCAACACGGACTTTTGCGCCCCCTTCATCAAGAAGAACGAAGGCCGTTTTTAGGAGCAATGCGGGGTTCAGGGCCGTGCGCTCCAGGTATTCGTTCTTCAGGAACCTTCCGGGCGCGAATCGGGGATACCTCGTATCAAGCTCTCCCATGAGTTTTTTGAATTCCGGTGATTCAAATTGCCCGGCCAGGAACAGGACCTGCGCCTGGCCCGCGGTCCCGGCGGCCGCCTCGTTCATGGCCCATCGTTTCACCTGTTCCGCCCGGGCTGCCTCCCCCCGCGCCGGCGCAAGATAGGGCAGGAGGCTCTCCCGGTTTTGCAGAATGGCGGCGACGTTCTCTCCCATGACCGTAAATTTGCCGATGGAATAGGGGGCGGAGAACTCAAGGTAGAGGTTGTCGTCGGTATTGACGACCGCGCCCCGTCCGAATGCTTTCATCCCCTGGGTGCCCATCGCGAAATAGCTCAGAAAGTCCGTTGCCGAACCCATCATCACCCGCTTCAGGTCTTCGGCGATAGCGGGCTCGGCAATGCGCCTGGCAAGTTCCGCTTCATCGATGACGATCGGGGCGTTGCTCCCGACGATCTCGGCGTCGTTGTGGGTGAGCCAGAGCATGGTATAGGGAAAGTGCACCTGGAACGTTCTGACCACGGACCTGACGTTCTCGGGCGTCAGTTCATAGAGCGGCAGCCACTGACAGACCATGCCGCCGGGCCGGAGATGCCCGGCAGCCAGCTTGAAATACTCCGCGGCGTAGAGATAGCCGGCCCCCCGGAACCAGGGGTGGATGGGGTCCGCGGTGATGACATCGAAGGTTTCCTTCGTCGTCAAAAGAAAGTTGCGTCCGTCATTGATGATGATCCTCAGCTTCGGATTATCAAGGACATTATGATTGTATGCCGCGAAGGTTCTGGCTACGCCGATGACCTTCGGCTCGATCTCCGCAAGGGTGATCTGCTCAACGCCCGGGTGGGCCGAGGTCGCCCCCAGCGTCATCCCGCTTCCGGTCCCGACCACCAACACCCGTTTGGGGTCTTTATTCAGCAGCATCGGCAGGTGGCCGAGGGTGAACTGGCACTGCTGGTCCTGCAGATGGGAAGACGCCTCCACTCTTCCGTTCGTGATGAACGTCTGGACGCCGCCTTTCATTCGAATGGAGCTCACGATGGATTCCGCGCCCTCGGCGTAGTAGAGGACGTCGGTGTCGGCCACCGCCTCGCGGATCATCTCAGGGGTGCGGAAGACCTCGGGCTGGTTGTTCCGGTATATGGCAAAGTACTTCGCATCCCACATTCTGAGGTCGTTGTCGTTGAACGCAAAAAACAGGAGAACGGCCGCGGTCAGGACGGACAGCCCCATGGCCGCGCGCGCGCGGTTTTTGGGGCTCACGACCGAGTTTGACACGACGAGCAGGCCGAAGCCGATGTTGACGGCGATGAGCATCTGAAGTGAGCGCTCGATCCCGAAGAGATAGATCATCGCAAAGCCGCTCATGGCCGCGCCGAGGATCGCGCCGACCGTGTTGTAGGCGAGCACTTCACCGACCGCGCCGCCGATCCGTTTTTTATATTCCGCGTGCACCCTCCCTGCCAGGGGAAAGGAGAGCCCCATGAAAAAAGCCGGGACGACCATATAGGCGAACGCGAGAACGAAATTGGACCATAATTTGGCGTTGAAAAATTCCGGGCTGATCCGGCGGAAATAATTCTGCAGTCCCGTGATATGCGCGGGAAGGTCGCGGATGTACAGGGTCACCAGGAGCGCGGTAACGCCGATGACCACCTGGACGATGCCGAACCAGAATATGGACCTTCCCGGCCCCTTGTCCGCGACCCTGAAGATCTTCGGGAACAACCCATAGGCCTCGCTGCCCAGGGCGATGCCCGTAAGGAACGCGGCGAGCATGATGGTGAAACCGTATACGCTCGCTCCGATAACGATGGTAAGGACCCTCGTCCAGAGGACTTCATAGCCCAGGGCGCAGAAGCCGCTCACGCCGATTCCCCAGAGGACCAGTTTGTAGGGAAGCAGAGCGCCTTCGCTGCCCTGAACCGGGGACGCAAGCCCGGACGGCGTTGCTTCCGCCCCCGGACCGGATGTCTCCGCGGCAATAAGCGCCGCCGCCTTGTCTTGCAGGAGCAGGCTGATAAGGCCGATGGCGGCATTCGTGAGGACCGCGATGGAGAGGGTCGTGCTGACGGAATACAGCCTGAGCAGGAAAAAGCCCGCCGCCGTCGCGCCCAGTACGGCCCCGAGGGTGTTGAAACCATAGAGAAACGACAGGTGATTTCTTAAGTCGCGCCTTTGATGGGACAAAAACCGCGAAAGCACGGGGAGCGTTCCGCCCATCAGAGTCGTTGGAACGATCAACGCGATTATGGAAAAGAGGATGCGGATGAACGAAAGATAGAGCGGGGAACTGTCCCGTCCCTGGGCAAGGGGGATGTAAATCGAGGGATAGAGGTTCATCAACCCGACAAAGACGACGGCGAACAGAGCTATCCCGAGTTCCAGCAGGCCGTAGAGCCGCAACGGCTTCTTCACGGTGTCCACGTACTTCCCGATCACATACCCGCCGATTGCGAGGCCTGCCATGAAAATGGAAAGGACGGCCGTGACCGCCAGATGGGACCCGCCGAAGACGAGGGTCAATGACCGGACCCACACGACCTGGTAGATCAGCGCTGCCGCGCCGGACAAAAAAAACATGAGATAGATGATTCCTAAAACAAGAAAATGCATGCGTTATCCATTTCTCCCGTCCGCGCCGGCCTTGCATGGCCATGTTTTCATCGTCTCTTCACAGTCCCGTGATTATACCACCGCGATTTGAGGAACTCAACCTCAGTTACGAGGCGAAAGCAACATCACTTGATGGCTTCCGGCAGTCTGCTATAATACTCTTGGCGTGAGACGATTGCATCGTTAGTCGTGCGAGGAGGCGCAGACGGAGAAGACGGCGATCTTTCAAAAAATGAGAAGCACCGGCAGTACAACCCGCCATATCGCAAATTACATGCCATTGGCAAGAGCAGTGGGGCGTCTGAGAATACAAGCACTTGCCAAATTTCAATTTTATGGGAAAATTTCCGGCTTGTAAAAAGCCCAGGCACATTAGGTTATTTCACCACCATGATGAAACAAAGGTCCGCCCGTAACGCGCTGAACAGTGCAGATAAATCCCCTAACTGACTGAAAAGTGAGGAGACCGGCAAAAGAGAGGAAAGCGGCGCGGCATGGTATGAAACTTGCTTTTGCATTTAATGAGTGTTTCTGAGTGCACGGGGCGGAAATCCACGAGGAAGGAAGAAGCTGCGCGCTGAACGTTGCGAAATGGAAAAATTTTTAGTTGTTGATGATGAATATCTGATCGGCTATTCTCTTGCCGCTCTGTTCAAAGACGCGAAGAGGGAAGTGCTGACCGCGCCCGACGGCGGAACCGCGTTGAAAGCGATCGACGAGAACCAATTCGACCTGTGCTTTCTTGATATAAATCTCCCCGACATCAACGGGCTGGATCTCATGATGAAGCTCAGGTACTGTTCACCAGGGACAAAGATCGTCATTATGACCGCGAGTGAGATAACGGAAACAATGATGAAAGCCATTCAGGAGAACGCCCACCTGCTGGTTTCCAAACCCTTTGAGCTGGAACGCATGAAGGAATTGGTGGGCCGGATTCTTACGAAAGGCAGGCCGTTGTTCCAGGACGAGTGCGCCGAGTTGCGGGACTGCGATTCGTTCATAAAATGGATCGCCGATGCACAGAGAAAGCATGAACGGAAACCCGTTTCGAGAAATATCACCTGCTGTCCGGTCAGCCAGCGCGGCGAGATGGCCGCCGATGTCCTGTCCGCCCATGTCATCGATATCAGTGAAGCGGGGATGTGCGTCCGGACGGACTGCCCGCTCACGCCCGGCCACCTTCTCAGATTGTCCGACACGGCGGCGAAGCGCACGGGGATCGTCCGATGGAGCATGAACGCCGGCCCGGCGGAATCTTACCGGGCGGGAATCCAGTTCGTGACGGATGAGAACACCTGGAACGGCCCCCTCCAATAGCAGGCTTTTGGAAAAACCCTCCCACGAGCTGCTCAAGCCCCGTTACTCCAATCCCAGCTTCTTCACCTGGTAGCGAAGAACGTCATAGCTGATATTCAGCAGTTTCGCCGCCTGCGCCTTGTTAAACTTCGTCCGTTCGAGCGCCTGAAGGATGAGGTCCTTTTCCAGGTCCTCGAGCGAAATTCCCTGCGACGGCAGCGCGATCCGTGTGCTGGAACCGTCGGCAACAGGGGCGGCCACTCCTGATTGCTTGGTCAGCCAGTTCGGCAGATGCTGGGGCAGGATCTCCTCCGCGCCTTCGAGCACCACGAGCCGCTCCAGCAGGTTCCTGAGCTCCCGGATGTTTCCCGGCCAGGAGTAGGACATCAGAATTTTTTCCGCTTCGGGAGAAATGGCGGTTGAGCCCCCTTTTTTATAGCGGGTGGCAAACTGCGACAAAAAGTGCCGCGCAATGACCGGGATGTCCTCCTGACGCTCCCGCAGCGGCGGAACATACAGATAGAATGTGCTCAGCCGGAAGAACAAGTCCATTCTGAACGAGCCCTGCTCCACCGCATCCGCCAGCTTTCTGTTCGTCGTGGCGATCACCGTGACATTGATGGGTATCTCCTCGCTCCCGCCCACCGGCCGCACCGAGCGCTCCTCCAGCACGCGCAGGAGCTTCCCCTGGAGGGTGTGCTTCATATCGCCGATCTCATCGAGGAGGATGGAGCCGCCCTGCGCCAGTTCGAACAGGCCTTTCTTGTCCGACTTCGCGTCGGTAAACGAACCTTTTTCATATCCGAAGAGTTCGCTCTCCAGGAGATTTTCCGGGAGCGCCGCGCAATTCACCTTGATGAACGGCGTATATCCGGCCCCGGCGGATTCATGAATCAGGCGATGGGCGTACCGCGCGAACAGCTCCTTGCCGGTCCCGCTCTCCCCGGTGATGAGGACGGTCGAAACCGAGGCGTCGGCCATTTTTGCGATCTGCGCCTTCAGTTCCCGAACGACCTTCGAGGTGCCGATGATTTCCCGGTCAAAGACCTCGGAATGGACCTTTCTGAGATAGTCGACTTCCTGCTTCAACATCCCCTGCTCGACCATGTTCTTGAGTACGATCTTGACCTCGTCCACATTAAAGGGCTTGGTAAGATAATCGGCGGCCCCGAGCTTCATTGCCTTCACCGCCGTCTCCGCCGTATCATCGGCCGTCAGCATGACCACCTGCGGAGGGCTCCCCTGGCCCATGAGGTCCTTGAGGATTTCGATGCCGCTTTTTCCGGGGAGACCGATATCGAGCAGCACGACGGCGGGGGACCAGGCCTTGACTTTGGAGACGATGTCGTTGGGAGTCGACGCCGTACGGACCTCGTATCCCTCCTGTTTCAGCACCCGCGCAAGCATGGATACGATCAGCTCATCATCGTCGATCAGATATACTCGTGTCGGAGACTTCATGCGTTTCCCACCTCTTCTTCTCTTGCGTCGATGACATGATTTATCCTAAGTTAAAATAACTGAAGCGTAAAAGGCTGTCAACAACAAAAAGGAACATCCGGGGAAAAGGAATTCAATGAAAGCACTGTTGCGATTATTCTTTACGAGTCCATGATTGAGGACAGGAGGACGCCCGGCAAATTCACCCGCATACCGCTTCTTCCCCGGAAGGTCAGTTTCAGGAGCACCGAAAAAGACTGGCGGTCGTTGCTACTCTTTTTTTCTAAACGACAGCGCCGCGAGGGTGAGCATCAGCACCGATATCGCGGCCACGACCAGGAGGTCAAGCGACAGCGGGAACTCCGGGCCGAGGGGAGGCGTGCCGTTTCTGAGCAGGATGTGTTTGAATGCGTCGATGCCGTAGGTGAGGGGATTGACGAGAGTAAGATGCCTGAGCGCGGGCGGCATGGACGTGACCGGGTACATGGCGCCGGAGAGGAACAGCATGGGCATCACGAGGAAGTTCATGATAATATTGAACCCGTCAAAGGACGTAAGACGCGCGGCTATCAGGATCCCCAGCGAGGTGATGCAGAAGGAGACGAGCACGGACGCTCCCACGATCTCGATGAACTGCAGGAACGTGATGCCGAACCCGAGAAAGGGGATGAGGAGCAGGATGATGACGGCCTGCGCGACCGAGATGAGCGTGCCTGAGATGGTCTTGCCGATGACGATCGAAAGGCGGGAGATGGGCGCAACGAGCATCTCCTTCATGAACCCGAATTCACGGTCCCAGACGATCGAGATGGACGAGAAGATCGACGAGAAGAGGATCGTCATGCCGATCATGCCGGGGAAAATGAACTGAAGGTACGAGAAACCGGCATGGGGCGCGATAAGGGAGCTCATGCCGTTCCCGACCACGAAGAGCCAGAGCACGGGCCGCGCCAGCGTTCCGAGGAGGCGGCTTTTTTCACGGAAAAACTTGATGAACTCCCGCATGCAGATGACGTAGATGGGCCGGAGCTGGATCACCGCTGCGCCCTCCGGTGGCTGCGGACGAACTCGCGCGTGACTTCCCGGTCGTCCGGAAGGACGTCGTCCCTGATGGTCCTGCCGGTAAGTTTCAGGAATACGTCGTTGAGGGCGGGTTTTTTGAGCCCCACGGACACCGTCTGCACCGGAAGGGAGTGGATCAACCGGGGTATGAATTCATCGCCCTTCTCAACTTCGAGCGTAAGGCCGCCGTTCTCTTCGCGGGCGGTAATGCCGAATATGTTTCGTATCTCCGAGACGGCCCGATCGTTGTCCTCGGTCACGAGATGGACAACGTCTCCGTGCACCATCTGCTTCAGTTTCTCGGGGGTGTCGAGTGCGATGATCCTGCCGTGGTCGATGATGGCGATGCGGCCGCAGTTTTCCGCTTCCTCCATGTAGTGGGTGGTCATGAAGACGGTGATCTTTTCCTTGTTTCTGAGCATGTTGATGAAATTCCAGATCGTATTCCTCGTCTGCGGGTCGAGTCCGAGGGTAGGCTCGTCCAGGAACAATACGCGCGGGTAATGCAGCAGCCCGCGGGCGATCTCGAGCCTGCGTTTCATGCCTCCGGAGAAGTTCTTGACGAGGTCGTTCTTGCGGGCCTGGAGCTCCACGACGGAAAGCATTTCGTCGATCCTTTTTTCCGCGAGGCCGCGTTCCAGGTTGTAGAGGTAGGCGTGGAACTTCAGATTTTCGTAGGCTGTCAGCCCCACGTCAAGGGTCGTGTCCTGGAAGATGAGGCCGATGGACGCCCGGACCTGGTCGGGGTCCGTCGCGCAGTCGAAGCCCGCGATCGCGGCCTTTCCCGACGTGGGTGAGAGCAGCGTGCAGAGGATGTTGATGGTCGTGGTCTTTCCCGCGCCGTTCGGACCGAGGAAGCCGAAGACCTCGCCTTCGTCCACGGAGAAGGAGATGTCGTCCACGGCCTTGATTGCCTTAAAATGTTTTGAGAGGTTTTGAACGCTTATTATTGACATACTTAGTGTGTTCGGTGAACAATGAGTGAAGAGGGGAAGTTGGGAAGGTGGGAAGGTGTGATAAAAGACACTGTCCCGCCGGAACTTCCTATCTTCTTAACTTCTCACCTTCCGGGCCTTTCACCATTCCATCCTGTTCTTCGGCACGTACCACTCCCGGAAGTTGTACATGATGCCGAGCGGCGCGACTTCTACGCCCTTGAACCGCTTGTGCACGATAGGCGTGGCGTCCGGCACGTAGAGGAACGCATAGGGCTGCTCATCGGCCAGGATCTGGTGAATGCGATAGTAGATCTTCTTCCTCTTCTCGACGTTGAAGGTGCGACGGCCCGCCACGAGCAACCGGTCCACTTCGGCATTCCTGTATCCGATGAAGTTGTATTCGCCCTTTTTCGTTTTGCTCGAATGCCAGATATCGTAGATGTCCGGGTCGCGGCCCATGCTCCAGCCGAGAAGAATGGCGTCAAAGGACCGCTTATCGATCTGTTCGAGGAACGCCTGCCACTCCATGACCCTGATTTTCACGTCGATGCCGACGGCCTTCAGGTTCTGCTGGATGATCTCGGCGGTCTTGATGCGCTCGTTGTTCCCCTGGTTCGTCATGATCGTGAACCGGAAGGGCTTGCCGTTTTTATCGAGAATACCGTCCTTGTTGGTGTCTTTCCACCCCGCCTTTGCGAGCATGAGCCGCGCGAGTTCGGGGTCGTAATCGTAACTTCTGGCATTCGGGTTGTAGGCCCAGGAAACATGCGAAAATGGCCCCGTGCAGGGCCTGCCGATACCGAGCAGGATACCGTCGATGATTCCCTGGCGGTCAATGCCGTAGGAAAGAGCCTGACGGACCGCGATTTGATTAAACAGGGGGCTCCGCAGGTTGTAGCCGAGGTAGGTGAAGGCGTTCGCGGGATAGCGGAACTTGTTGTAATTTTCCCTGATGCGGCGCGTTTCGCTTTTGCGGAGATACTGGAGCGGGTTGAGGCCCATCAAATCCACGCCCCCGGAGAGCAGCTCCTGGAACATGGTGGAGCTGTCGGGGATGATGCGGTAGACGAACTGGTCGATGTTCGGCCTGCCCTCGAAGTAGTGGTCGTTCGCTTCGAGCACGATTTTCTGGCCCGCGAGCCATTCCTTGAACTTGTAGGGACCGGTCCCGACGGGGTTCCGGTTGAAGCTGCCGGTATTAATGTCCTTGCCGTCGAGCAGGTGTTTGGGAATGATGCCCGCTGCCCAGCTTTCGAGCGCGGGGGAGAAGGGCTCCCGGTAAGTCACGCGGAAAACATACTTGCTTATGACTTCGGCCTTCTTGACGTCCATGTAGGAGCTGCTGTATGGAGTGGCCACGTTCGGGTCGATGAATTTTTTATAGGTAAACAGGCAGTCCTCGGCGGTGAACTCCGCGCCATCGTGCCATTTTACCCCTTTGCGCAGGTAGAAGGTGATGGTTTTGCCCCCGTTCGCGATCGTCCAGCGTTCCGCGAGGTCGCCGGTCAGCTTGATGTCCTTGTCGTACTTGACCAATCCGTTGAATACGTGGTCATTGATCTCACCCGACGCCGAGTCGTTCGCGATGACCGGGTTCAGTCGCCGCGCGTCGCCGATGGAGCTTTCGACAAAGGTGTTCGGTTTCCGCTCGACCTTCTGGCCGCAGGCAGGCAGAAAAAGAAGAGACAAGGCAAGGGCACTTAACCACAGAGGACGCAGAGGGAATCGAGAGGAAAAGCGAAAGAAGATATGATAGCTATACGGTTTTCTCTGCGACCTTTGAGGTAAAATAAATTTTTCTGCGGTTATGGTTTTCATAGGAAAAAACAAAGGGTAGGCAAGGCCTACCCCGGAATGCAGCGTCACATCAATCGCTCGTATCGGAACTAATTTGCCGGCGCGGGCGCAGACTGCGTGGGCGGGGCAAGCGGCATTGCCGGGGCCGTCTGCGTTTGTGCGGGTTTCACGCCTTCCATGACTGAACTCTTCTTCGCGGTCGTGAGCGCAAGGCCGAGCGAGGTGACCATGAACAGAATCGCCGCGCCGGTGGTCAGCTTCGCCATGAAGCTTGCCGCTCCCCGGGGACCGAACACGGTCTGCGATGCGCCGCCGAAAGCGGCGCCGATGTCCGCTCCCTTGCCCTTCTGCAACAGGACCATCCCGATCAGAATGGCGGAAACGATGACGTGAAGTGAAATCAAGAATATACGCATTACTACCTCCTCAGAATTTTAAAAAACTATGGGACGCAGATTTTCGCAGATGAACGCCGATCTTAAAAAAACGGTTAATCCGATTTTTCTGCGTTAATCCGCGTCCAAACGGTTTGTGTCTTTTTTATTTATAATTCACCAGCGCCGCGAACGATTCCGGCTTCAGGCTCGCGCCGCCCACCAGCGCCCCGTCGATGTCCGGCTTGGCCATGAGCGCCGACACGTTTTCGGGGGTCACGCTCCCGCCGTACTGGATGCGCAGGCCGTCGGCGACCTCCTCGGTGTACATTGATTTCACTTTCCGGCGGATGAAGGCATGGATATCGTTCGCCTGCTCCGGCGTAGCGGTTTTGCCCGTGCCGATGGCCCAGACCGGTTCGTAGGCGATGACGATCTTCAGCATTTCGGCGTCGATCACGCCCGCAAGCGCGCCCGTGACCTGGCGGTCGATCACGTCATTCGCCTTGCCCGACTCGCGTTCAGCGAGAAGCTCGCCCACGCAGACGATCGGGAGCAGTCCCTTGTTCAGCGCCTGACGGACCCTCTTGTTCACGGTCCCGTCGGTCTCGCCGAAATACTGCCGGCGTTCGCTGTGGCCTATAATAACATACTTGCAGCCCAAATCCAACAGCATTTCCGCGGAAATCTCGCCGGTGTAGGCCCCTTTGTCCTCCCAGAACAGGTTCTGGGCCGCAAGCGCAAGGTTCGTGCCCTTGATCGCCTCGTTGACCGCCGAAAGCGCCGTGAAGGGAGGGGCCAGCACGATCTCCCGGTCCTTGGCGCCCGACACGAGGGGGATGAGCTTCGCGGCGAGGTCGCGCGCCTCTGACGCGGTTTTGTTCATCTTCCAGTTGCCGGCTATTATCGGTTTTCGTTTTGCGTTCATAGAGTTACCTGCTTTCTTGAAAAGCTTTTACCGCGGAGCGCGAAGGACGCTGAGAAACCGGAAGGTGGGAAATTGAGAAGGTAAGACAGCCTCCTCGTACTTCCCCTCTTCCTAACCTTCACACCTTCACGGGTCATTCTCTGCGATCTCTGCGTTTTCTGCGGTGAAATCGTTTCTATTCTCTATCGTCCGTCAACGCCGCGAGGCCCGGCAGTTCCTTGCCTTCGAGCAGTTCGAGCGACGCGCCGCCCCCCGTTGAGATGAAGGTGATGCTGTCGGACACGCCCGCCTTGTGCACGGCAACGTCGGTGTCTCCGCCTCCGACGATGGTGGTCGCGTAGGCGTCCGCAACCGAGCGCGCGATGGCGAAGGTGCCGCGCGAGTAGGCGTCCTTCTCGAACATGCCCATGGGGCCGTTCCAGATAATGGTCTTGGCGTCCTGGATCGCTTCCGAGAAGAGCCTCGTCGTGGCCGGGCCGATGTCGAGCCCAACCCATCCCTTCGGTATTTCCTGGGACGTGACGATCTTGGTCTCCGCGCCGTCATTCACGTTCTCGGCGACCACAAAGTCTACAGGCAGGTAAAATTTGACGCCCTTGTCGCGAACGCCCTTCCTGATGCGTTGGGCCGTCTCGAGCATGTCCTGCTCAACGAGGGAGTTGCCGACTTCCTGTCCCCGCGCCTTGATGAACGTAAACGCCATGGCTCCGCCGACGATGATCTTGTCCACTTTGTTCTGGAGGTTCTCGATCACGCCGATCTTTCCCGAAACCTTTGCTCCGCCGAGAATCGCCACGAAGGGCCGCACCGGGTTGGCCACGGTCTTCTGGAGGTATTCGATCTCCTTTTTCATGAGAAACCCGGCCACGGAAACCTTCACGTGCTTCGTGATGCCGTACGTGGAGGCATGAGCCCGGTGGGCCGTTCCAAAGGCGTCGTTCACGTATACGTCGGTAAAGGCAGCGAGGGCTTTTGAGAAGCCCTCGTCGTTCTTTTCCTCCTCCCCGTGGAAGCGAAGGTTTTCGAGGAGCAGCACATCGCCGGGACGCATGCCCTGGACAAGATGCTCCACATCCGGGCCGATGCAGTCCTTGGCAAATTTCACCTCTTTACTGAGGAGGCGGTTCAGCCGCAAAGCCACCGGCGCCAGACTGAACTTCGGGGAGGGATTCCCCTTGGGCCTGCCGAGGTGGGACGCGAGGATCACCTTGGCGCCGGCATCGAGCGCATAGTTGATCGTCGGGAGCGTGGAGCGGATGCGCGTGTCGTCGGTGATGTTGCCGTTCTCATCCAGCGGCACGTTGAAGTCCGCGCGGATAAAGACCCGCTTGCCTTTGAGCTCGACCTTTTCGATGGTCTTTTTATCCATACGGAAACTCCAAAAAAAAGTTCTTGCCACAGAGGTCACCGAGATCACAGAGAAAGGCAAATTCGGGATTGTATTCTCTCTGTGTCCTCTGTGTGCTCTGTGGCACAAAGGTTTTACAAGCCTTTTTTCGCCACCAGGATCGCCAGGTCTCTGAGCCGGTTCGAATAGCCCCACTCGTTGTCGTACCAGGATATCACCTTCACCATGGTGCCTTCGATAACGCTCGTGAGCGCCGCGTCCACGATGGAGGAGTGCGGGTTGCCTTTGAAATCGATGGAGACGAGAGGCGCTTCCTCGAACTGGAGAATGCCCTTGAGCTTGCCGTCGGCTGCGGCCTTGAGTGCTGCATTGACCTCTTCCTTCGTGGTCTTCTTGGAAACCTCGAACACGACATCCACGACCGAGACGTTCGGCGTGGGCACGCGGAGCGACATGCCGTCGAGTTTGCCTTTCAATTCCGGCAGCACGAGGGACACGGCCTTGGCCGCTCCGGTTGAGGTCGGGATGATGGACACGGCCGCAGCACGGGCGCGCCGGAGGTCTTTGTGCGGCAGGTCGAGAAGCTTCTGATCGTTGGTATAGGAATGAATCGTGTTCATAAGGCCGTGCACGATGCCAAAGTTTTCGTGGATCACCTTGGTGAATGGCGCGAGGCAGTTGGTGGTGCAGGAAGCGTTCGAGATAATGTGGTGCTTTGCCGGGTCGTAGGTATGCTCGTTCACGCCGATGACGAACGTGGCATCAGGGTCTTTTGCAGGGGCGGAGATGAGGACCTTCCTGGCGCCCGCGGTGATATGCTTGCCCGCGCTCGCCTTGTCCAGGAAGAGGCCGGTGGACTCGATGGCGATGTCGACCTTGAGGTCCTTCCAGGGGAGTTCAGCCGGGTCCTTCTTTGCCAGTACGGCGATCTCTTTTCCGTCCACGATGATCTTGCCGTCGCCGGCCTTGACGTCATGCGGGAATTCCCCGAAGGTGGAGTCCCATTTCAGCAGGTGCGCAAGCGTTTTTGTGTCCGTAAGGTCGTTGATCGCCACGATCTCTATGTCCTTGTTCCCCTGCGAAGCGCGGAACACGTTCCTGCCGATACGTCCGAATCCGTTGATTGCAACTCTTACCGTCATGGTAGCCTCCTTGGTTAAGTGTTGAGTGAAATATGAATCGGAGAAACGGTGAATGGGAGAATCGGGGAAATGAGCCGGACTTAACTCTCCGTTTCCCCGTTTCACCGCGTCACCGTTTCGTCACATTACTCCAGCCTGTGCATCACCAGCCCCGTCAGGAGCTTGGGGAAAAAGTACGTCGCCTTCTGCGGCATGCGCTCGCCCGCGGCCGCCACTTCCTTCACTTCCTCCACCTTCGTGGGGTTCATGAAAAAAACGATTTCGGCGGCGCCGTCATGGACGCGCTTGTCCGCTTCGGAGGCGTCCTTGATGTATTCGATGTTGAGCCCCTGCTTGTGCGTCTCCATCCTGATCCCCAGAAGCCTGTCGATGACCAGGTGGTGCAGGATCGATACGTCGAGCCTCCGGTATGCGGGCGACTTGGCCGGGAGCAGGGCGTCCATGTCCGCCTCGTTCCGCAGCGTCAGCAGGTAGTAGCTGTGCTCGCCCCGCACCCGCATCCCGAAAACGTGCGCGTGGTCCGCGCGGTGCGCCACCGTGTCCAAGATCGTGCGAAGGTCCTTGGTTTCGGACTTTCTGTCGAAATCGATGCGTTCGATGTTGAAGTACCGGTTCAGGTCGCTCTCGAACTTCTGCGGGTTGAAGCCCGTCAGGTTGAAGAGCGCGCGGTGCGCCGGGAGGATGGTTACCCCCGGATCCTCGATCCGCGCCAGGAACATGGCCGTATAGTTGTAGCCTTCATCGCCCGTGAACGAGCCCGCGGCCTTGCGCCGCTCATTCCGGTAATTGAGCGCCGTGTCATAGCGGTGATGGCCGTCGGCGATGAAAATCTGCTTGTCCGCCATCTCCCGGACGATTGCATCGATATCGTTCTTGTCGCTCAAAGACCAGACGCGATGCAGCACACCGTCACGGTGCTTCACTTCCATATCCGGCTTGCCGGCGGCCTTCGCAAGTACGGCCGAAACCTTCCCCAGAGGGTCCGAGAAGAGAGAAAAGATCTGGCTGAAGCTCGTCCTGCATGCGCGCAGCAGGTTCAGGCGGTCCGTCTTCGGGCCCGAGAGCGTGGTTTCGTGGGGCTTTATGATGCCTGTATCATACTCTTCGATCCTGACCAGGCAGATAAGGCCCCGGAGCTTCCGGGCGCTTCCTCCGGCCTTGTACTCCATCTCATACATATAGAAGGCCGGTTCGGGTCCCTGCTGCAGCACACCCGACTGCAGCCAGTCTTCCAGAACAGCGGATGCCCGGCTGTAGCGGTTGTCTTCCTCGTTATCAGCGGGGCTTGTCAGGCCGAATTCGAGACGGACCACATTATTCGGGCTCTTTCGGTACAGGTCCTGCTGTTCTGCCGGGGATATGATATCGTAGGGCGGGCAGACGAGGTCCGAGATGCCGCCTGCTTTTGCCTGGTTGTATACGATTCCCCGGAAGGGGACGATTTTCGCCATTGATTACGTCCTTGCCTCTCAACCAGGGACGAAATGCCCCTCAAAAGACTTCTTTTATATCACAGGCTCCAATTTATTGTCAATATATTTTGGGGCCGCGGACGGGAGGGTATTGTCCGGTTACGGGCGCATCCGGCTGATTGTAAAAGGTTTTCCACCAGGTCAATTATATGTGGCCAGAAAACCAGATTCCCGATTAAACCTTCGGGAATGAC
>JAXIPA010000108.1:0-15379 GCA_045403145.1 Nitrospirota bacterium
CCATGCCTCTCAGATGCACCGGACGCAGGAGATGAGTAAGATCAAAGGGCTCATCCGGGGGAATCCGCTTGTGGGGTGGGGCCTTGCGCTCGGGGTCATGGCTATCGTAGGGATGCCTCCTTTCGGCGTATTCACGAGTGAGTTCCTGATACTGACGGCCACGATCAAGGACGCGCCATGGTTTGCCCCGTTTCTCCTGCTGGGGCTCGGGGTATCTTTCGCGGCCTTGTTCAGGAGAGTGCAGCCCATGGTCGCGGGAGAACGGCCGCCTTACCAGCACAGTTTGAAAGCGGCGCATGTCCCGGTGATACTGCATATGCTGGTGGTCCTCGTGCTCGGCCTGTATATGCCGAAATTTTTGTCAGGGTGGTTCCAGACAGCGGTGGAGCTGTTAAAATGAATTGCGGAATGCGGAACAATGCTATGGCGAACCTTTTTCGTCATTCCCGAAGGCCTCTATCGGGAATCCAGGTGTTAAGTACACCATATCCCCGATAGAATCATTCGGGGATGACATCTTTACAGGGGCTTCCCGAGAGCGCTCAATGGCCAGGTTAATAGAAACCATACTTACAACGTTCGGCGCTGACGCACAGCCGGTTAAAGGCCAGCAGCCTTCCGATGTCGCGACGTTTCTCGTGCCGAGGGCGCGCTTTGCAGAAGCGGCAAAAGCGCTCAAGAAGGAATACGCCCTGCTCGCCGCTGAGTGGGCCGCGGATGAGACTCCTTTCGGCAGGGGATTCGGGATATACGCCTGCTACCGGAAGGAGTCGGAATATCTCATCGTAAAAATCCTCGCGCCCGTTGACGATCCGACGTTTCCCAGCCTGACGAAGAAATTCGTCCCTGCTTACCGTTTCGAGCGCCAGATACAGAGTCTCATGGGCGTGTCCGCGACCGGCCATCCCGATTCCCGGCCCTGGATAAAGCATGAGGATTGGCCTGAGGATGCATGGCCGCTCAGAAAAGCTTTTCCTGCGTCGCAATCTCTCTCCCGCGTTCCCGGAGAATACCGCTGGATACGCGCTGAAGGCGAGGGGGTTTACGAGATCCCGGTCGGGCCCGTGCATGCCGGCATCATCGAGCCCGGCCATTTCCGCTTCCAGGCCATGGGAGAGGATGTGCTCAACCTCGAAGCGAAGCTGGGATACGTTCACAAGGGAATCGAAAAACGGTTTGAATCGTTCTCGTGGCATGAGGCATCGAGATTGGCGGGCAGGGTGTCGGGCGATACGACGGTCGCGCATTGCCTGGCCTACTCGCGCGCGGTGGAGGCAATGACTGGATGCACTGTTCCGGAGCGGGCGATGTGGCTCCGGGCGCTGTTTCTCGAGCGGGAGCGCATCGCCAATCACCTCGGGGACCTGGGGGCCATCTGCAACGATGTCGCCTTTGCCATACTGCTGTATCAGTTCCACCGGCTCAAGGAGATGGTCCTGCGCACGAACCTCAAACTCTTCGGCCACCGTTTCATGATGGACAAGGTCGTTCCGGGCGGGACGGCCGTTGATATCGACGCGGAAGGCGTCAAGGCAATCCTCTCTGAAATGGACTGGCTGGCAAAGGAATTCGAGCGGCTTGTCGTGATCTATGATGAAAATTCTTCCGTTGAGGATCGTGTGCGGGACACGGGGACACTTAACACCCAGACAGCGCGGAACCTCGGCGTGGTCGGGTTCGTGGCCAGGGCCAGCGGTTTCAACCTCGACTGCCGGATCCACCATCCCTTTCCTCCCTATGATCGCATCAGCGTGAGCGTGCCCGTTCTCGTTTCCGGCGACGTTCACGCGCGGGCATGGGTCCGGGTGGAGGAGATCAGGGATTCCATCCGGATCATCCGGGAGATCCTGAAATCGCTTCCGGGAGACGGAACCGTCGTTCCCGTGAGCGCGCCGCAACCTGACACGTCCGGTTTTGCCGCGGTCGAGGGCTGGCGCGGCGAGATCATCTACTGGATACAGTCCGGGGTGAAAGGGGAGATCAACCGCTGCATGGTCAGGGACCCGTCGAGCGTCAACTGGCTGGGGCTCGAGCAGTGCATTCACGGGAACATCGTGCCTGACTTCCCGGTGTGCAACAAGAGCTTTAATCAGTCGTATTCGGGGAATGATTTATGATTCAATCGTTGAAACCACGGGCGCTTCGCGCACACGGATAAGCACAGTAAATGACGCGAATGATCTCGTCTGTGTTAATCTGTGTTCATCTGTGGTTGCATGAGGTTTGCTTTTTATGATCAGGATACTCAAACAGATCTTCCGCACCGGCATCGTCACCGAACCGCTGCCTCCCACCACCGACCCGGAGCTCCTGAAGATCGGCGTTCAGCTGGAAGAGACGATCAAGCGCCGTTTCAGGGGGAGCCTTGCCATCCGCCAGGTGGACGCGGGCTCGTGCAATGCCTGCGAGCTCGAGATCCATGCGATCAACAACCCCCTCTACAACTGCGAGCGTTTCGGCATCCATTTTACGGCCTCGCCCAGGTTTGCGGACATGCTGCTGGTCACCGGACCGGTATCGCACAATATGGAAATCGCCCTCAGAAGGACCTACAATGCAACACCGTTGCCGAAGCTCGTGGTTGCGGTCGGGGATTGCGGATGTACCGGAGGAATTTTCGGAGAAAGCTATGCGTCCCTGGGCGCCGTTGATAAAGTCATCCCCGTGGACGCCCGAATACCCGGATGCCCTCCGACGCCCACGGCCCTGCTCCAAGGCATCCTGAAGGCCGTCGGGGGGTAATGAGATACTGATGATGAACCACGGTTGTATCGGAGCATGATGAGCTAAGTCAACTACATGCGATTCCCTCACGGTGTCATACCCGCGAAAGCGGGTATCCAGCCTGCACCCAGCGTCTACGAGTGCGAGAGCGCGAGTGCAGGGTGTGACTTCTATCAATGAAACCTCAAAATGGATTCCTGCTTTCCCAGGAATGACAAAAAAGTTTCGCTGTAGTATTAAGGAGGCAAGAAATGAAGAAGACAGTATTTTCGGCAGCGCTCATGGTTATTATTGTCCTGTCCGGCATTGCGTACACTGCGGAAAAGGTCAAGCCGACGACGTGCAAGGTCTGCAATATGAAGATCAACGAGTCGGACAAAAAATACGCCGTGTATGTTCTGGAGGGCATCGAGCCGTCGGCATTCGACGATATCGGCTGCGCAATCAAATGGTACAACGATGAGTGCGCCATGCGCCAGTCTGCGTTCGACAATTATGCGATCGTGCATGATTATGCTTCAGGAGAGCCTCTTCCTGCGGAGAAAGCCTTCTATGTGTCCGGTCCGGAGATAAAGACGCCGATGGGTTATGGAATCGTGGCGTTCAAGACGAAAGACCAGGCGCAAAAATTCGCCAATGAGCGGGAGACGGCCCGGGTTTTGAATTATCAGGAGGTAAGCTCGTTAAAATTGAAATGACTCGTTGAGAATTCGATAAAGTCCTCCTTGTTGGCGGCTGTTATGAGAACGGATTATCGGGGACGTAACAAGTCGCATGCGGATTGGAATGAAGTTGCTGAACACTGAAACGGTTGCGTGACCATGAAAAGAACAGCGACAGCCACAGGTAATTCTGCTATAATCTGTCAGTAATGTGGTGAGACATTCATTACCAGGGGGGATGGGAATGAAAAAAGCAGTTCTGGTCTGCCTCATGCTGTGTTTTGTGGTTCCGGTCATGGCGGGAGCGCAGAAAGTCGGGGGCGGCGATCTGACGTTCAAACCCAAAGGCGCTAATCCGGTGGTCTTCAGCCATCAGATACATGTGAGCGTGAAAGGGCTCAAGTGTTCGGGGTGCCACTATCACGTGTTCCAGATGACGAAGGGGTCTTACAAGATGGACATGAACAAGATAACCAAGGGCGACTTCTGCGGCAAATGCCACAACGGCCAGAAATCGTTCGATGTGAAAGACACGAACAACTGCATCAAGTGCCACAAATAACGAGATGCGTCTTGAACTTCGGCCAGGATTTCAGAATGAACTCCGAATGACTTTCCCTTGACCTGAGTCCCTTTTTCCAGTAAAGTTACTGCGCACCAGAAGCCCGGTCCGTTCAGCGCGTATCGGGTATCCGGCGCGCTTTTTTTATCCTTCAAACGATAAGGACGGGTTTCCGCGAGATGTCACAATTGGGAGCTTTCTGGGGATTAGCAGGAGTCGCACTTCTGCTCGGCAGCGCCATATACCGGCTGACGCCTCTCGCTGTTGACTCCTTTTCGTATCCGTGGTCCTGGTATCACTGGCTCTCCTTTATCCTCATCCTTTTCTTCATGGCCTATGCCGAAGGCTACCGCGCATTCCAGCTAGCCTTCTCTCCCCGCGTTGCCGCGCGTGCCCGGTATCTCCGGGACAATCCCAACCTGCTCCATACACTGCTCGCCCCGCTGTTCTGCATGGCCTATTTCCATGCGCCGAGACGGCGTCAGATCACGTCCATCTCCGTGACCGCCGGCATTATCATCCTCGTTGTCCTGGTGCGGCTCCTCGATCAGCCCTGGCGGGGAATCATCGACGGCGGTGTGGTCGTGGGACTGGCGTGGGGCCTCATTTCCCTGCTCATTTTCGGATATCAAGCCATGAGCGCCGGCGAGTTTCCCTATTCACCCGAAGTGCCCGAAGAGCTATAATAACATCAGAGCACAGTGCTGCTGGTCGCTTCCCGGTTCGCGCGCGGAGTCGTCACGCCGCCTGCGCCCCTTTCATCAGCAAAGGAGACGTTCATGGAACCAGAAGCAAAGCCTGTTCCCGGTAAACTCGTTGTATTTCTTTTCGGCGAGACCAGCAGGAACCTCGAAGCCTCCGATGTTGTGGAGATCAAGACCGTCAAGAGCGCGCCGAGCTACCCGGACGTCATCCCCAAACAGAAGATCATCAAAGTTGAAAAGCATCAGGTCGACGGCGTGGGCGTCGATTTTCTCGTCAAGGCGTACCTCCCGGACGTGGTCGTGGTCGAGGCTTCGCTGGACATGGACGATATCCTTGCCGACACGACGCTGGAGCTCAAGCGTTCGCTCATCAGCGAATGCAGGATCATCCTGGGGGAATTCGGCTGCGATCCGTTGTTTGACGAAGAGTACAGCGTATACTGCATTTCAGGGTACAGCGGGGACCCCGAAGTCTATTTGTCCCTGCATGGAGACAAGATTGCCGCGTTCCTCAAGAACGAGCGGATACAGCTCGACGAAGAGGAAGTGCGGTCCACGCTTTCGACGTACCTGAAATACGGCAAGGACGACATCACGATCGTGGATTGGGACGGCGCGTTCATCTTCGACTCCTCCGGCGACTTCAGCAGCAATATCGAACTCTTCGAGATCGCCAACCTCCAGCTCCTGAAGTCGCGGATCCTCGACTATGATCTCGATGAGCGGCTTGAAAAGACCCTGAAAATGATGGGTGTCCCGAAGCGGCTTCCCATCATCAGGGCCAGGGAGGTCCGGAAGGTCGTCAAGGAGATCATCGAGATCCGGACGCTGTCCATTCTCGAGTCGGAGGCCGTGGAGCGGAACATCAAGCTGATCGGGGACTGGTATTCCGCGAAGCTCTATTCCCTCATTTCGAAGAAGTTCCACCTGGACAGCTGGAAGGCCGAGATCAAGGAAAAACTCGACACGCTCGAGGACATCTATACCATGGCAACGGAGAACTTCAGCGTGTCCTACCGCGCAACGCTCGAATTCGTCATTCTCGGCGGATGGCTTTTGCTGCTCATCCTCTACATCGGCGAGTTTTTCCTGCTGAAATGGTTTAAGTAGGAGTTGGAAAACCGCATCGATATAACTCTTGGTTCATTCGTCAATAAGTTGGAAAATGCCTGACGCCTGAAAGGAAAGCCATTATGTTCATTAACGCGTCATTCCAGCGAAGGCTGGAATCCAGAAAGGTGTAATGCTATGAAAACACTGGATACCTGCCTGCGCAGGTATGACGAATTTTGATTGCTCCCGATCAGTACCTTGCCTCGACTCTTACTTATCAACTTAAACACGAAAGAAGTTAACTTTTTCTTCCGCTTTACACTCTCTTCATCCCGTGGTACTATGCCACGCTTTTATTTCCTCCTACATTCGACCGAGGACATTCATGACATCAGGACACATCCAAACAATAGCGCAGGAGTTATCCCTGACCGGAAAGCAGGTGCTGGCTTGCGCCGCGCTGCTGGACGAAGGCGCCACCGTGCCGTTCATCTCCCGCTACCGCAAAGAGGCCACGGGCTCGCTCGATGAAGTCGCCGTGACCGCAATACGCGACCGGTTTGCGCAGCTCCGGGAACTGGACAAGCGGCGCGAGGCGATTTTAAAGTCGCTCGATGAAACGGGTAAGCTCACGGACGAGCTCAGGGCAAAGGTCCTTGCAGCAGAGACCATGACGGCGCTCGAAGACATCTATCTCCCGTACCGTCCCAAGCGGCGGACCAGGGCGACGATCGCGCGCGAAAAGGGGCTCGAACCTTTGGCGCAGCCGCTTTTCGCGCAGGAGGCCGGCATGGACCCGCATGCAGAGGCCACGGCGTTCATCGATGCGGAAAAGGGCGTCGAGACCGCTGATGATGCCCTTGCAGGAGCCAGGGACATCATTGCGGAATGGGTGAATGAGGATGTGAATGCGCGTACCAGAATGCGGGAGCTCTACAATTCCAAGGGCCGGTTCAGGACCAGGGTCATAGCCGGCAAGGAAGAAGAGGGGATCAAGTATAAGGACTACTTCGACTGGCAGGAGCCTGTTGCAGCCGCCCCGTCCCACCGCATCCTCGCCATGAGGCGGGGAGAGAAGGAGGGCTTCCTGATCCTGCGCGCAGCGCCGCCTGAAGAGGAGGCGCTTTTGCTGCTCGAATCATTGTTCGTCAAAGGCGACAGTCCCGCCTCACAACAGGTCAGGACGGCGGTCCATGACAGTTACAAACGGCTGCTCTCGCTCTCCCTGGAAACCGAGGTCAGGGTGGCGACAAAGGCCCGGGCTGATTCCGAGGCGATTCGTGTTTTTGCGGAGAACATCAGGCAGCTCCTGCTCTCGCCGCCGCTCGGACAGAAAAACGTCCTTGCGATAGACCCGGGCTTTCGTACGGGTTGCAAAGTGGTCTGCGTGGCCAGGCAGGGAAAACTGCTGCATACGGATGTCATCTACCCTCTTTTTTCTGGAAAGAAAATAGATGACGCCGGAGCGAAGATCGTCGAGCTCTGCAAACGATTTGTAATAGAGGCCGTTGCCATAGGCAATGGGACCGCCGGGCGGGAGACCGAGGCCTTTGCCCGGCAGCTCGACCTTCCCTCCGCGATCCAGATCGTGATGGTGAATGAGAGCGGGGCATCCATCTATTCCGCTTCAGAGGCTGCGCGCGAGGAATTTCCGGACCATGATTTGACCGTGCGCGGAGCCGTTTCGATAGGCCGGAGGCTCATGGACCCCCTGGCAGAGCTGGTGAAGCTCGATCCCAAATCCATCGGCGTGGGCCAGTACCAGCACGATGTGGACCAGGCAGCGCTCAAACGAAGCCTCGATGATACGGTCATCCATTGCGTGAACGGGGTCGGCGTCGAGGTCAATACCGCGAGCAAGCAGCTCTTGATGTACGTCTCGGGCCTCGGCCCGCAGCTTGCCGGGAATATCGTCGGGTATCGCGATGCAAACGGTCGTTTTCAATCACGGGAAGCTCTCAGGAAAGTGCCGAAGCTGGGGCCGAAGACCTTTGAGCAGGCGGCAGGCTTCCTGCGCATTCGTGACGGCGGGAATCCCCTCGACTCGAGCGCCGTGCATCCCGAGAGCTATCATATCGTGGATGCAATGGCGAGGGACCTGAACTGCTCGGTCGCCGACCTCATGCGGAATGAGGACCTGCGTAAGAAAATCGATCTCAATAAATACGCGACTGATACGGTCGGCCTGCCCACGCTCAAGGACATCATGGCCGAGCTTGCGAAGCCCGGCCGCGATCCGCGCGAGCAGTTCGAGGCCTTCAGCTTTGCGGAGGGGATCGGGAAGATCGAGGACGTGAAGCCGGGCATGAAACTTCCCGGCGTGGTCACGAACATCACCGCCTTCGGCGCCTTCATCGACATCGGCGTGCACCAGGACGGCCTCGCGCACATCAGCCAGCTTTCCGACCGGTACATCAAGGACCCGAACGAAGCGGTGAAGGTGCATCAGAAGGTGACGGCCACGGTGCTTGAAGTGGACGTGCAGAGGAAGAGGATATCGCTGTCCCTGAAAAAGAATCCGCAGCAGCAGGGGAAGCAGGAGAAACAACAGAAGCAGCAGCCAAAGCCGCAGACGGATATCAGTGCCTTAAAGCAGGCGTTCATGAAGAACCGGACGTGAGTCGCTGGTCTTTGCCGTTTGAATTGCTGAATGAGGCCGCAGCTCCAAAGCAGCTCTGTCTGCGCCCGCTTGCCCGCAGGAAATGATTTTTATGCTCATCGGGCATGGCAGTGGCAATTTCACCTGTTACTCACCGAATAAATCCGGTGCATTGTCCTTGATTCTGCTATAGACCGATAAAGCCGCAGGATTGCCGCTGCTTTTTTTTGATTTCATGTCGATGGCGATAACCTCTCGAATCTGTTTAAGCCCTTCTTCCCAGCGGTTCAAATCACACAGTGCAGAAGCTCGTGACGTTAGAATTGGGGAGTACTTCGAGCAACGGAATTTGTCTGCCAACGACAGGGCTTTTTCAGGTTGTTTTACGGTTCTGAGGATGCTGCAAACCATGGCAACTGCTTCTATGTGTTTTGGCCTCTGGGCATGAATCAGCCGGGCTAATTTCAAAGCTCGCTGGATTTGTCCATGCTCTTGTGCTTGTCCGGCTCTCCGCAGTAGCTCGTCTACGTCGGTAATTGTGTCATCCAGGGCAGATATTCGGCTTGCCGATAAAGTATGGAGTTTTGAGGCAATGGCTGTTGGTGGTTCAAGAAATGTCTTTCTGTCGAACCATTTCTTCCCATTCCATGCGTATTCATTGCCATCAAATGTAACGGTTATCGGTGTTGACATAAGAGTCTCTATTGAATTTTCATGACACAATTTTTTGTGCCAAACACATTATCCACGCATTCCGTCGCCGGGGTGTATTGGTCCCATTCACCATCAACAAAATACTTGTACTCGTGCTTTCCGGGAGCAATGCTCGTCTTAATTCTCCAGACCCCATTGTCATCTTTTATCAAAGGCATAGCTTTCGTGTCCCAGTTGTTGAACGTTCCCGCGATAAAGACTTTCTGTGCCCTCGGAGCATAGAGCATCAATTCCACTTCGCGTTTTTCGCCTGCGCTGTTTTGCTCGTTTATGGTTTCCTTTTTGTTCTTGACCGCCTCTTCTGCTGCCATTTTGCACCTCCTTGACAACCAGATTCTATATTGCTTTAAGTGTATTGGACAAATCAGGGGGTGTCAATACAACCTATGTATTAGCGCCGCCCTGGCGTGCCGCTGTGCTACTCGCATGTTAAATACTCCAGGGTAGATACTAACAAATTCGGAAATTATGGGATCGGGTCTTGAAAAGACAGTTCTTATATTTCAAGACCTGTCCCCATATCTGCCCAGTGTCTCACGGACCTAACGTCTTGTTTGCAGATTACGATCAACCTATGGATTCTTACTTAGAGGCCTGAGGTTTTCCGGTCAGGAACCCTGACAAAAACAACCCTAACAGTGTGTATGTCAGGAACAGGTAATACCCCGGCTGAAGGGAAGTGCCATTCGTCGTTAAGATCTCCAGTTCCGGGCCTGCTGAGCTTAATTGATCGAACTGGCTTGTAATAATCCCATTAAATCCGATATAGGCCATAAATATGGCAACCACCATGACATCGGCCATGGACCATTTCCCGGATTTTAAGACAAAAAATTTGACCACCGGGTTCTCCCTTGCGTGGTGATAATTGTAATAATATCCCAGTGACGAGACTATTTTAAACAGGGGGAAAAATATGCTGAAGGTAATCAGCAAGACCCCGACGAATTTCATCTGAATGTCCTTATGGTCAATCATGATCCAAAATACATCCAGAATGCTTTTGCTTTGGAAATACAATACCTGGTTCTCAAAATGGATGGGATGCCCCATCAACACAAAACTCATCCGTGAGATTTTTGCTTCCATATCGATCATGGGTGTGGTCACACCGGGAATCAGCAGTATGATCAGAGACAGAACGAGGAGCATCAATTGGGAGGGGCCCAGGGGTTGCTTGCTGAAACCGGACAAAGAAAAAAGGACAACCGACAGAAGGACCAAGAGAATGGCCTCTTTAAAGACCACGTCCTGTTTGACCGAAATTGTCTTATTGAGCCTGGTCCTCGCACTTTCGATGTCCTGAGAACCGGTCCTCAGAAGGATGCGGCCCAATTGAGAGGTATCCTGGATATCAAAGGTTTGGCTGAAATATTGCTCCAGCTGTTTGCTCAGCATGGTCTTTATCTGTTCCCTTGTTTTCGCTTTCGTCATCTCATGAATGATGACATCCGCATATTCAGGAATGCCTTTTTTGATATCTTCCGGACTGATAAAGATATTTATAAAGGATTGTTTGACCCTGCCTCCCGCGGAGCCCGCGTTCTCTTCCCTGATTCTCTTGTCGACTTTATCAATAAGACTACTCAACAGAACTTCGATCTGTTTTCGGAGCTCCCGCTCAGTCGTCCTTGACAAATACAGCTTATTGATCTCCTCGGAAAGAATGACCGTAATTTGTCGTTTCCATTCTTCGACACTGAATAGCCCGTATTTGACATGGTTGAGTTCAGCATAATCATGTTTGTTCTCCTGGTTGGAAATAGAATTTACAATAATTTGTCGGCACAAAATAGCCGATGCAATGACGATTATCACGGATAAGGACAATTTGAACAGTTTCATACTATAGAACGGTTTATTCTGCATGAGGTTCGTCACCATTCTTGACTAAAGCATTGTTATAACAGACCACGACTATTGACTGCAGGCCCGCTCATTTGGCAACTCCGGTTTTTTGACGTGCGGTGGGTTATGACCACATCCTGGCTAAAAGGGTTTTCGGCCCTGAATGACTCTTATCAATACCACTACAATCGCGATCACAAGCAAAATATGGATAAACCCGCCCATCGTGTAACTGCTCACCAGTCCCAACAGCCACAGAATCAGCATTACCACGGCGATTGTCCACAACATAAGATCCTCCTTATTTGAACCTTGAGGTAGCATCGTGAAAGGCTGTCTTGACCTCAGTCCAGGCTTTTTCCGCGCCTGCCTTGAGGTCTTCCCATGCCTCATCGCCGGCGGTTTTCAACTCATGCAGCTTCGTCCTGACTTCATTTTGTTTTCGCTGCAAGACGTCGATGGTTTTGTAGTATTCGATCTTCGCATCGGCCTTGGCATTGTCCGCCTTGGCCTTGAGCAGGGCGATCTGTGCGCTCCATTCCTTCAACTGCGCATCGAGTTTTTCTTCATACGCTTTCCTTTTTTCCTTCATAACAACCTCCATGAGGTAACCGTTGTGCCTGCGATCAGACCCTTTTTTGCTTCCCATGACGAGTACTACGATATTGCCCACGTGCGGCATCTTTCAAGTGAACCGATATGATTATAATTATACTGCCAAAATAAGCATTATGTCTGTTTATGTCCGTCCTGCGTCGCGGAGGGGCAAGACCGCTACGGCCAGCCCTTGAAACCGAAGAACACCGCCAAGCCCAGGCAAACCCCAACGCTCAAACCTCCGGACAGGAAAAAAATAGCGAGTGCCGCTAAGTGCATCAGCGGCCCATATTGGTGCTGCCTGGTGATTTGATCCGACATCTTCCGCGACGGCGCATTGCGCAGGAAGCCTTTCGTTCTTTGACGCAGAGCGCCACAGGCCCTTTCTCTGCCTTGAAACTTCACGGACAACGCTTTATAATTGAAGTAAGGGAATGAATAACGCAAGTGCGACTTATTCGAATTTCATCAGTGTACGATTTATCATCCATCGACAGAAGAGGATTCGCCGTTGATTTTTTTCTTGCATTATAAAAAAAGGAGGACTTATGATTTCAACGATTCTTGTGCCAATAGACGGTTCGAAAGTGTCACAGAAAGCGGCAAAATACGCGATCGAGCTCGCAAAGCAGACAGGCGCATCTTTGACGCTGCTCAGTGTCATCGATAATCGCTTCGTCGTCGGTACGTCGGTTTCCGCTTCCGCATCGCCGACCCATTTAAAAGAGTCAGTCGAAGATTATCTGAAGCAGTCAGCGCAATCCGCCATGGTCGAGATAGCAAAGGTATGCGAACGAAAGCGCGTTCAAAACAAAGCGGTAATAAGGACAGGGCATCCTGTGGAAGAAATTGTGAACGAGGCAACAAAATCAAAAGTTGACCTGATTGTCATGGGGTCCCATGGCAAAAGCGCCCTTAAGGCGGCCGTGCTCGGCAGCGTTACGTACGGTGTAATGCACAAGGATACGAAAATCCCCGTACTCATCGTGAGGCGATGACCTGTCTGTATGAAAAGCGTTCCAAAGTCAGCAATCGGCCTGAGCCGTTGTCTTCCGGTCGCTACGATGCTTTTTCCCCAACCCTCCTGAAGTCGATATAACCGCGTTCCACGTCGGTGCGTATAAGCTGGACGCGGAGCCTCCCGCCCACGTCGAGCCCTTCAAAACCGCTCGTGAGCCTTCCTTCAACAGGAGGAGAGAAAATGCGGACCCACGTGCCTTTTTCCGCTGCGCCCGTAACGATGGCATCGAACTGCTCATCGATCCTGTGTTCCAGCAGCATTGCCGCCGCGGATTTCCTGACCAGTCGTTCGACCTTCTTTGCCGCGTCCTCTTTTTCCGTGCAGTGCTTTGCCAATGCCGTCAGCTCTCCGTTTTCGTACGGCATATGTTGTCCGGCCAGGGCCGCCTTCAGCAAGCGTTGCGTGATCAGGTCCGGGTAGCGCCGGTTCGGGGCCGTGGAGTGGGAATAATCCTGGACTGCAAGACCGAAGTGGCCGCCGGCACTGCCTCCCGGCACGTCAAGCGCGTATTCACCCGCTCCGAGCAGCTTGATAATTGCAAGGGAAAGATCGGGGAACCTGATCGGGTCAGCAGCTTGCGCCTGTTCGAGGAACGCTTCAAGCGATTTCGCATCAGGCTCCACAGGAAGCGCTTGTCCATGGTCCGAGGCGAGTTCCCTGATCCGGTCCCATCGCTTCGGCGTGCGGACCACGCGCCGGAACGACGGAAGACCCCTGGCGGAGAGAAAACGCGCCGTCACTCCGTTCACCGCGATCATGAGGTCCTCGATGATATCCTTTGCCCTGTTCTTTCGCTCGGCCTGGAGGTCCTTAAGTTCATCGGCATCGAACACCAGCCGTGCCTCCACGGTCTCAAGGCTCAGTGCGCCCTGCTCGTGCCTGAGCGTCTTCAGCCGCTGGGCAACCCCGTCCTGGAGCCGGAGGTTCTCCAGGAGACCGGGGACGGCAGGTATCTCCGGCGGGATTGCGCCGGCGCCCTCCAGCCAGGCGGCAACGCTGTTGTAGGCCAGCTTTGCATGGTTCCGGACAAACGCTCCGTACACATCGGAACGGAGCAAAGCTCCCTCCTTGCCCACGATCAGTTCCACGATCACCGCATGCCGATCCGACGCGAAGTTGAGTGACGTCAGGTCCGTCGAAAGCTTTTCCGGCAGCATGGGAAAGATCCTGGCAGCAGTATATACCGACGTGGTATTGCTGCGCGCGTGCTCGTCGATCGCAGAGTCCTGTTTGACCAGGGCGTCCACATCGGCGACGGCCACAAGGACCTTCACGCTTCCGTCGGGAAGGGCCTCTGCAGCGGTCAACTGGTCCAGATCGCGAGAGTCATCATTGTCGATGGAGCACCAGAGCAGGTGCCGCAGATCTCGTTTTATAGGATCCGTTTGTGCAGCGGGCTCGCGGAGCCCGTCGAGTTCAGTAAGGGCCTGGGGAGAAAAGTCCGGGAGCAGTCCGCGCTCGACCATGGCCCGGCGGGCGATCCTTTGCAGCAGGGAACGGTTGTGTTTGTCGTTTGTGTTTGCCATGGGGAATAGTATATAGGACCTTGCGAATAAGTTCAATACGCGAGATTTCAATCCAGAGACTTGGAATCCCCCGGTTCCCGCACTAAAGGTTACCATATTCCCCGGATTCCCTGACATACTTGCTCGATCGATGTCAAAAAATTTTATTATTCCTCTCGCAAAAACATCCACGAGAGCAGCGCATCGATCGCAGAGGGCGTCGGGAAGATCAGGTCTCCGGTATAACTTCCGTGTTTCAGCTCGAAACGTTTCATGCACTTTGAAGAAACTCCTGTACCCCTCCTTCCGTTCCTTCCATGCCTTCAAATACGAGTTGGTTTTCGCTCACCGACCGATGTATGTGAAGTAAAAAACATACAGATACTCAACTTGCTGATTCCTCATGTGTTTCCGGCTTTTAACCGTTGAGTACAGCATAGGATTGAAGTGAAATCCATACACTCCTGCAGATCATTATGGATCTTCAATAAAGCCACGGATTGTGATTACTGTTAATAATCAGCATGCTGCCGGATGGAGACTGATTGTGGCACCGCCTTTGCACTATATATTCGGGCTTTTCTTACCTATCCTCTAATCAAGTTATCTATCGCGGGAGGGGAAAATAAACAGGTGAAGAAGATTACATTTAACTTTATTCTTATTAAAGTTTAGTTAATTTTTTTCATTAATTTGTTAAGGATCGTACGATTAATAAATTCTTAAAAATAAGGAGAAGACTAAAATGAAAAAACAGCTTTGATTGCCATAACAGTTAAGATGCTCGCTTGCCGTCAGGTCGAATACTAAATTTCGGAGGATAAAAGATGCTAAAACAGGAAGAGATGATCGAGGTCAAGGTAGCGGAGAAAAATGCCGTGGTTAGTGCGGTTAAAACCGTCGAGCAGGGAATTAACATAATATCGAAGGGAAGTAAAATTATCGGCAACATGGTCGTCAGCCAGGACCTGCAGATGAACTGCGACATCGAGGGGAATATCACTGCCGAGAACAATGCAAGCATCTTCATCAAAGGCACTTGCAAGGGAAACATCGAAGCCAAGGGCGGCAGTGTGGAGATCGAAGGCGAAATGAGCGGAGGCAATATCATCGCCGGAGGATACGTGAATGTAACCGGCAAGTTCCTCGGGGGCAAGATTCAGGCAAAAGACAGGATCCACGTCAACGGGGAGTTCACAGGCAGTCTTGAGAGCAACGAGGTGGAGCTTGGAGTCGACGCGCGAGGCAAGGGGGAAATTTTTTACAAGGAGACGCTCTGCATTCACAAGGGGGCGAAAGTGGAAGGCAATATCACTCGTGCCGATGGGCAACGGATGCAGGTGCAAGAACGAAAACCCGAACCGGAACGAAAACCCGAACGAAAAGAAGA
>JAXIPA010000173.1:0-2943 GCA_045403145.1 Nitrospirota bacterium
ATCGAGGACATGACGTCGTTGGAGTCGATTGCGAGACTGTCCTGCGCGCCCTTGTGGAACGGAAAGTCGATGGCCACCACGTCCGTGTTGGCTGGCTTGATCTCCAGGGATATGGTATCCCCTCCGTTGATGTTCGGGTTGAGCTGACCCCTGGTTCGGTTATCGACGCCGGCATGGAAGTGGCAGGAGCCGCAGGCCTGGACGCCGTCGCTGCCGACCTGCATATCCCAGAACAGGGCCTTCCCCAGCACTTCTGCCCCGGGTCTGCCGATATAGGGGCGTAGCGGGTTCGGAACCCCTGCCGTATCTGTCAACGGCCGGTAGAAATCCTCCTCGTTGACCGGCGCCTCGAGCTCGGTGATCACTTCCCCATCTACGACAAGCTGCCCGCCAACGAAGGCCGCTTCCGCCACAACGGTCCCGTTCGGGGGAATGATGTCACTGCCCGTGTTGTTGTAGACGACCAGGCTCCCATCCTCGATGCCATCGCAGAAGTCCGCTGGGATCGTTGCTGCCTGGTAGCCGCCGATTGCCGGGTTTGGACAGGCCACGATGTGCCCAATCGGGGTCCGCAATATGGTCGGGGTGTTGAATGCGTTAAGCCCGGCATCCTCCGCCGGGTCGAACAGCGGGCCCGGCTGGTCCCAACTGACCTCACCATCGGAAGTGCGCAGGCGCATCGGCTGTGCCGTGAGGAAGTTATAGCCCGGCGAATAGATCCTGAGGGCCGGCATTGTTGCGCCGAAGCCCTCGCGGCGCGGGAGCGTCGAGGTGCAGTAATAGCTCTCGTTCTCAGGGGTCGCGGGATCGTCGGCCGGACAATCGATCGCGTACGGATTCTTGAGGAGCTGGTACAGCTCCTTCCACAGGGCCGCCTGTTTCAGGGACCCCGCCGGACTGAGCTCGATCTCGACTTCGATCGGCAGTTCCATCGGCCCGACCGGCGTTGACAAGACCGACCCCTGTTGGGCTATGACGGGCATCGGCAGGGCAATGGCCAGGCAGACCGTTACGACCAGACATCTATTGATAAATCGAATACACTTCTTCCAAGTTTTCGCGTTCATGAAAATATCTCCTTTCTTTCTCGTGTACAATTTCCCTCACCACTCTCTTCATTAATTCACTTCATTTCAAGCAGCCTTCGGTATCGTTCCCCCCTTACCTCCTTTCTCTGCTGATCACAGACCTCTAAATTTCTTCCTCCTTCTTGAACGATCCGGAGCTGAATTCAAGTCAGCACTTATGATTATTTCATCCAGATCTGTACTTGTTTCACGGCCTCCGTTATATCGGAGGGTTTCTCCATGCACCGCGAGATACCCATGGAGTGGAGCCTTTTTTCCACCTCAAGGGTTTTCACGCCGGTCATGACAAAGACCGGTATATCCGGGAAATGCTCTTTCGCGTGCAGGAGAAACTCATAACCGTTCATCACGGGCATATTCAAATCGGTTATGACGAAGTCGGCAAGGAATTCTTCCAGAATTTTTACCGCTTCCTTGCCGTTCCCCGCGGTTTCCGTAACGAAATCCTCCTCGCACTGGCTGAGAGCATTCGCAAGAAACCAAATGAAAGATTCGTCATCGTCTACAAGCAGAATTTTTTTCATCATGGTGGGGACATAGCAAGAACGCTGCCAGGGATCTGGCATTAAGAAAAGGCTTTTGTTTCAGGTGGTTAAGCGAAAAGTGAGGTTGGAGGTTTTGAAGAGGGATCAAGCTGGAGGCTCAAAGTGAGCCTTGGGATCAGTTTGATCCTAGTTCTCTTAACCTTCTTTTGAGAGTGGCAAGGGATATACCGAGGGCTTCAGCAGCTTTGATCCTGTTGCCCGCGAATTTCCGGAGCGCATGGCTTATATGTCTTTTCTCCAGTTCTTCGAGTGGCACGATGTCAGAATCAGCGGGATCAACCGGCGCGGCGGCGGTCTGGGAAATCGTCGGGCAGTGGTTGGTTCTTTTCAGAAGTTCGGACGGCCGAAGCTCGGAGCCTTTCTGGAGTATCACGGCCCTCTCCAGTATGTTTCTAAGCTCCCTCACGTTGCCGGGCCAGTCATACTCCATGAGTTTCTTCAGCTCGGAATCAGAAATTTTCACATCTCTTTTCCCTGCTATCCCTTTGAGCAGGCCATGGCAGAGCACCGGGATGTCCTGGGGCCTGTCCCGCAGAGGGGGAAGATGTATCCGCAAGATGCTCAGGCGGTAGTAGAGGTCTCTCCGAAAAGTGCTCCCGAGGGCTTTTTCTATGTCCACGTTCGTGGAGGCGGTAATACGCACATTGACTGATCTCTCGATTTCTCCGCCGAGCCTCCGAAACTTCCTGTCCTCGATAACACTGAGGAGCTTTCCCTGGAGATGCAGGGGCATCTCTCCGATCTCATCGAGAAATATGGTGCCTCTGTCCGCCATCTCGAATACACCTTTTCTGCCGGTTATCGCGCCGGTAAAGGCGCCTTTCTCATAGCCGAAGAGCTCCGCCTCGATGAGATTTTCGGGCAGGCTCAAACAGTTTACGCTGATAAACGGTTCTCCCCGCGCGGCGCTTCTGTAGTGGATCGCCTTTGCCACGAGATTTTTCCCGGTGCCCGTTTCTCCCGTGATGAGCACAGGCGAATTGGACGCGGCGGCGAGATCGACTAGCCTTACGACATCGGCCATGCCGTCATCTGCGCCGATAATGACCGCCTTTTCCGATTCCCGTTCACTCTGGCTTTTAACCCGGTCCTCGGTCCTCTTCAGTTTCAGCGCCCCTTCGACCGTAACCTGCAGGACCTTGAGATAATTCTGCTCATGGTCCTTTATGAGGTAATCGTATGCGCCCGCCTTCATGGCCTGTACGGCTATTTGCTCGCTGCCCGCTCCCGTGGTAATGATAACCGGGATCTCGAGATTGGACCCGAGGATATCGAAAACGGTGCCGTCCCCGAGCTGGTAATCGGCAATA
>JAXIPA010000150.1:0-14203 GCA_045403145.1 Nitrospirota bacterium
AATTTTGCCGCCGGGCACGCACACCGTCGAGGTGGCGATACTCGATAAAGCGGGTAACGGCGACCTGTTCCTGCGCGATCTCGATCTTAAAAAGAACGACTGGTTTTACGTCGGCATCGCCGATGCCACTATTGCCCGGGATTCCACGAGCGGCCCGGCAAAGCTCGTCACCAACGATCAGACGCACTACAACAACGAACTCAGCTATGATGGCCGGCTCGCTTTCTACACCAGAGGCAAGTTTGGCGAAGGTTGGGAATTGACTTCCAGCGCGGACACGCTCGAAGGGCCGGTCAAAGATATCTTCAGCAACCTGGGGGACAGGTCAGCCGGCTCATTGTTCCGGCGCATCGATCCGCAATATTTCTATCCTACCTACGGTGACGACAGCAGCGTGGAGGACGGGGCCCCGACGCTCGGCAAGTTCTATACGAAGATAAAGAAGGACGAGAGCTACGGCCTGTGGGGCAACTTCAAGATCGGCTACAACGACAACGATCTGGCGCACGTCGATCGTGGATTGTACGGCGCGAACGCCCATTATCAGACACTGTCGACGACGAGCTTCGGCGAGAAGCGGTTCATGATTGACGGCTTTGCCGCGCAGCCGGGCACGGTCGGGACGCGGGACGAGTTTCTGGGTACCGGCGGTTCGCTTTATTACGTGCGTCATCAGGACATCATGACCGGCTCCGAGCGCGTGCGCATCGAGGTGCGCGACAAGGATTCGGGCATCGTCATTGCAGTGAAGAACCTGATGCCGACCCTCGATTACACCGTCGATTACCTGCAGGGACGCATTCTGCTTTCGCAACCGCTGTCGCCGACGGCGAGCGACAATCTGCTGGTGGCCAGCGATACCGTCGGCGGCAATCCGGTTTATCTGGTCGTGCACTACGAATACGTACCGAGCGCCGGCGACACAAACAGCATGAGCCTCGGCGGCCATTCTCATGTCTGGCTGAACGATTACGTGAAACTGGGCGTCACCTCCAGCGAGGACAGGGATTCGGAGAACCCGAACGGGCTCAAGGCCGCCGATCTTACCCTCAGGAAGAGCGCCGGGACATGGATCAAAGTGGAGACGTCCAAGAGCGAAGGACCCGGCCTGACCTCCCTTTCTTCCAGCGACGGCGGCTTCACGTTTGGTTCGACGGAACCGCCGCTCGTCGGCAGTGCCGGCGCTTACCGGGTCGACACCAGCCTCGGTTTCGGAGACATCATCGACGGCGCGAACGGTCAGGTGACGGCCTACACGCAGAGCCTCGATGCGGGCTATTCTGCGCCTGGCCTGGCGACAATTACGGATACCAAGCAGTACGGCGGTACCCTGAAGGCGCCGGTGACGGACAGAATCAACATAACCGCCAAGACGGACAAAACGAGCCGTCAACAGGGTCTCGAGACCGATGCGTCCGAGGCCGATGTCAATTATCAGTTGACCGAGCATTGGACCCTGAGCCCGGGGGTGAGGCTTGACAGCCGCGAGGATCACTCGCCGGTCGTGCCGTTGACGCAGATGGAGGGCGATCGCACGGATGCAGCCGTGCGGGCGACCTACGATTCCAGGCAGAGATGGATTGCCTACGGTTTCGCGCAGGATACGGTCAAAAAGACCGGCAGCCGCGAAGAAAACGGCCGCGTGGGTTCGGGCGGCGCGTATCGCGTCACCGACCGGTTCAAGGTAACCGGCGAAGTGTCGAACGGTGATCTCGGCGGCGCCGGAAAGGCGGGCACGGAGTATCTCTACTCCGACCGGACCAATATGTACCTGAATTACGTGTACGACAACGAGACCCCGGACAATGGCATCCGTTCGAAAAAAGGAAATATGATCACCGGGGCCAAGACCCGGTACTCGGATACCACGAGCGTGTATGCCGAGGAAAAGTATACGCATGGGGACGTGCCAACGGGCCTTACCCATTCCGCGGGCGTCGACCTTGCGCCTTTTGATCATTGGAACTTCGGTGTCAATGTGGATTACGGAACGCTGCGAGATCACCTCACCGCCGCCCGCCTGGAGCGCAAAGCGGCCGGCGTGCGGGTCGGTTACGGCGCCGGAGGTTTCACCTGGACGACCGCGTTCGAGTATCGCGTGGACAAGACCGAAATCATAAACCCGGACATGAGTGTGAGCACGGTGGACCGGGACAGCTGGTTGATCAAGAACGGTTTCAAATACCAGATGGACCCCGCGTCGCGGCTCCTCGGGAAACTGAATCACGCCGAGAGCAAGAGCTCTCTCGGCAGTTTCTTCGACGGCAAATATACGGAAGCCGTCCTGGGTTACGGCTACCGGCCTGTGACGAACGATCGCCTCAACACCTTGTTCAAATATACGTACTTTTACAATCTTCCGAGCCCCGGCCAGGTCACCGATACGGTCACCAACACGGCCGCGAATACGGTCACCAATACGGCCGCGGATTTCATTCAGAAGAGCCACATCTTCGCGCTGGATGCGACGTATGACATCACCCAACGTTGGACCATCGGCGGCAAATACGCCTATCGCCTGGGGCAAATCAGCATGGATCGCATGACACAGGAATTTTTCGATAGCCGGGCCCACCTTTACATTCTCCGTATGGATTGGCATTTCGTGAACAAGTGGGGCGCCTTGATTGAAGGGCGCATGCTCGATCTGCCCGATGCGCAAGACAGACGCAGCGGGGCACTGGCGGCGCTCTACCGGCAGGTGGGGAACAATGTTAAGGTGGGCGTCGGTTATAACTTCAGCGATTTCTCGGATGACCTGACCCAACTGGATTTCAAACACCGGGGTCTGTTCCTCAACGTGATCGGGCAGTTCTAGAAAAGGCATTACTCAAACCAGGAGGCAGCCATGTTCCACATTTTACGAGGGTTCATTCTATCCACTGCGATACTGATGCTGGGCTACCCTGCATATGCAGAGGAAATCTCCCGGGAACAGATCAAAGGCCTGGATGAGCAGGTTCAGGAAATCAAGAGCGATGTTCTGGGCATTGCGGCGGAGCTGAATCAGCTTGAAGAGAAGCTGCTGTATCCGTCCAATACGCAGGCCGCGGTATTCGTATCGCTGGCCAGCGGCGAAACCTTCCGTCTCGACTCGGTCGAGATCCAGGTGGACGGCAAGCCGGTTGCCCATCACCTTTACTCCTTCAAGGAACTCGAAGCCTTGCAGAAGGGGGCAGTGCAGCGCATCTATACCGGCAATGTCCGGTCCGGTGAACATGATCTCCAGGTCTTTGTCATCGGTAAAACCGGGGGAGGCACCGATTTCAAAAAATCGGAGCGCTTCAAGGTCAACAAGGACGTGGGCCCCAAGATCGTGGAAATATCCTTGGCCGCCCAAAGCATTACCCTTAATGACAGGTAAACCATGAACAGGCTGCTTATATTATTGACAATTCTGATATTCTCTGCGTCTTCGGCGCCAGCTGCTCCGTCCGCTCCGAAAGAACTGAAGGACCTCTATTTCGGAGAGGCCCTTTATTACGCGTATCAAGGGGACTGGTTCGATGCCGTCGCCAGGCTCGACACCGAGCTTATGCAGCACTATGGGGTCGATGAACCCGAACGCGACACCCTTCATTACCATATCAACCAGGCGAAGTTTGACGTGGGTGATTTCGAGTTAGCATACCGGATGCATCAGCGAGCCGGGCGCGCCATCAAGGCGGTGATCGAGGGCAATGTCGAGGAGACAATGCGCAACGAGGCCATTTTCCGCCTGGCCCGGATTTACTTCCAGAAAGATCAGCCGCAGAACGCCCTGCAGGCCGTGGAACGCATCAAGGGCGCTGTTCCCGGGGATATTCGCGATGATCTGGCTTTTCTGCGGGCGCAAATATTTATGGCCAACGGCCGCTTCGATGATGCGGCCCGCATCCTGAAAGAGCTCCAAGGTGCGAAGAGCCTGGAAGGTTTTACCACGTACAACCTTGGAATCGCGCTGCTCAGGGGCGGGAAGGCGCAGGAAGGGCACGAGTATCTCGACCGGAGCGGCCGGACCGAGAGCGGCAATCCGGCCACGCTGGCGATCAGGGACAAATCGAACCTCGTCCTCGGCGACAAGCTGATGAGTGAAAAAAAATTCGAGGGCGCCAAGGAGGTGCTCGACAGGGTGCGCCTGAGCGGGCCTTTCTCCAACCGCGCGCTGCTCGGTTCGGGCTGGGCCGACGCCTCCCGGGAGCGGTTCGGAAATGCCCTGGTGCCATGGAGCATCCTGGCCGAACGCGAGGTCACGGACCCGGCGGTGCAGGAAGCCATGCTTGCCGTCCCCTATGCCTATGGGAAGCTCGGTGTGTACAGCAAGGCGGCGCTGAAGTACGGCAGGGCCTTGGAGGCGTTCGGCAAGGAGATCGACAAGCTCGGCGCCTCGATCTCCGGTATCCGCGAAGGCAGATTTCTGAAAGCTCTCGTCCGGGAAGAGCTGAAACAGGATGCCAACTGGGTCGTCAGGCTGCGCGAGCTGCCGGAGACGCCCGAGACATTCTACCTGCTCGATTTGCTGGCCTCCCATGATTTCCAGGAATCACTGAAAAATTATCTCGACCTCGAAGAGCTGCGCAAAAAATTGGAGGTCTGGTCAGGGGACCTGGTCGCCTTCGAGGATATCATCGAGCAGCGCCGGGCGTATTACAAGCCGCTGCTGCCCGCGATCGACCGGGAATTCAGACGGCTCGACTCGCAGATGCGGTTGCGGTTGGAGCAGCGAGACCGCATCGACCAGCGGCTGCAGGCCATGCTGGTGGCGCCGAGGCCCGACTACCTGGCGACCGCGCCGGAGCGGATTTTCAGAGAGCACATTGCACGGTTGGAAAAGGCCATGTCTACGCGAGGCGGTGCGGCTGCCGGCGATGAAGTCAAGGGCCGCGTCAGGCGTCTGCGGGGGGTACTGGACTGGAAAATTTATACGGAATATGACCAGCGCCTTACGGAGGCGCACAAAAATCTTCGAGATCTGAATCACGTCATCGACTTGCTGCACAAGCAGTACGCTTCCTTTGTGCGTACCCGCCAGGCCGCCACCCAGAGCTACGAGGGCTACGGCGATGTGATCCGCCGCATGTGGGCCCGGATCACGGCCGCCCGGGAAAAAGTGGAGGAATTGATGGGCCGTCAGGGACAGATGCTCGAAGTCATGGCTGTTGATGAACTCACCATGCGGCGCAATCGGCTCGAAGAGTTCCAGGTCAAGGCGCGCTTCGCCCTGGCGGACAGTTACGATCGCGCCAGCAAGGCCCAACTTCGGAAGGGGGCCGCGAAATGAGGACGACCAATCGGCTTCGCTGGAGCACATTTGATGAACTCGTAAAAAGTCGTCATTCCCGCTTGTCGGGAATCGTATTGCCGAATAACGCGCTGATTAGAAACGATTCCCCCGAACAAGTCGGGGCAGGCTCTCAAGCCGGAATGACGGTCCATCGGCGATTTTCGACTTTTTACGAGATCATCGTGCTCGCGCTGTTGCTGCTCCTCTGCGCCTGCCAGTCAATCGGCGGCAGGGATACGATTGCCAAGTTGCGCGACATGCAGATCGAAATCAAGGAAGAGAAGATCGAAGGCGGACTCGAGAAAGCCATGGAGGGTTACCGGCGCTTCCTGGAACAGACGCCGGACTCGGGCCTGTCGCCGGAGGCTATTCGTCGCCTGGCAGACTTGAAGGTCGAAAGGGAATATGGCCTGCTTTCCGGCGATACCGCAGCAGAGCGACGGGTCTCCGCCATTGCTTTGCCTCCTATCGGAGATACGGCGCGTGCGGACGGACTTGCCGAAGGTGCTGATGACCTGAAGCGGGCCGGTGCCCTTGAAGCCGTAGAACTCTACAAGAAACTGCTGAACGATTATCCAACGTACGAGCGCAACGATCAGGTGCTGTATCAGATGTCCCGCGCCTATGAGGAACTGGGGCAGGTCGACGAGGCCATGCAGGTCATGAACCGGCTGGTGCGCGAGTATCCGAAATCCCGGTACATGGATGAAGTGCAGTTCCGGCGCGCCGAATATTTCTTCACCCGCAGGCATTACCTGGATGCCGAGGAGGCTTACGGCAGCATCGTGACCATGGGCGTCTCTTCATCCTATCATCAGCTCGCCCTGTACAAGCTGGGCTGGACCTTTTACAAACAGGAAGTCTATGACGAGGCCCTGCACCGGTTCATTGCCCTGCTGGATTACAAGGTGTCCATGGGCTACGACTTCGCGCAGACCGCAGACGAGCAGGAAAAAAAGCGCATCGATGACACCTTCCGGGTCATCAGTCTGAGTTTTTCCAACCTCGGCGGCGCCAACTCCGTGGTCGATTATTTCAACCGCCACGGCAAGCGCAGTTACGAGGACGGCGTCTACAGCAACCTCGGGGAATTCTACTTCGCTAAGCGCCGTTACGCCGACGCCGCTGCAACCTACAACGCCTTTGTAAGCCGCAATCCGTTCCACAAGGTATCGCCGCAATTTCACATGCGGGTGATCGAAATCCATTTTGCCGGGGCGTTCCCCAGCCTGGTCATTGACGCGAAAAAGCAATTTGCCGGCAATTACGGGCTCAAGGCCGAATATTGGCAGCATTTCGAACCGGCTGCCCGGCCGGAAGTTCTGGCCTGGCTCAAAACGAACCTTACTGATCTGGCCAAGCATTATCACGCGCTTTACCAGAGCTTGCAGCAGATCAAGGAAAAAAATACAAACTTCGAAGAAGCGCTGCATTGGTATCGGGAATTTCTCACTTCCTTCCCGATGGACCCTGAGTCGCCGGCTGTTAATTATCTGTTGGCGGATCTGCTTCTGGAAAACCGCTCCTTTAATCTGGCAGCCGTGGAATACGAGAAGACCGCCTATGAATACCCGCGCCATGAAAAGTCCCCGCAGGCCGGCTACGCGGCAATTTACGCCTATCGCCAGCAATTGACGGGAGTTGCAGCCGCGTCAAAAGATCAGGTGAAGCGGGAGGTGGTACGCAGCTCGCTGAAGTTTGCCGACACCTATCCTGAGCATGAGAAAGCGGCGATTGTTCTGGGGGCGGCTGCGGATGATCTGTACGACATGCGGGATTATGAACCGGCGGTCGTGGCCGCACGCAAGCTTATCGGGACATTCCCCGGCGCCGAGGTGGAGGTCGTACGCGCAGCCTGGCTGGTGGTCGGCCACTCAACCTACGAGCTGCTTCGCTACAACGAAGCTGAAACCGCTTACGTGAATGTGCTTGCGCTGCTCCCTGCCGGGGACAAAAGTCATGACGCCCTGATCGATAATCTTGCTGCAGCGATTTACAAGCAGGGCGAACAAGCGAATGCCCGTATGGATTATCGGGCGGCGGGCGAGCATTTTTTGCGGGTGGGGCGTATTGCCCCGACCTCCAAAATCAGGGTAAACGCGGAGTACGATGCGGCCGCCGCCCTGATGCAGCTTAAGGACTGGAAGATGGCTGCCACCGTGCTGACCGGGTTCCGTGACAAATTCCCCGGCCACGAGTTGCAGCCCGAGGTCACCAAAAAGATCGCATACGTCTATAAAGAAGATGGGCAGCTCTCCCTGGCAGCCGATGAATATGAACGCATAGAAAGAGAGTCCCAGGATGATGAGGTAAGGCGGGAGGCACTGCTGATCGCGGCGGAATTGCATGAGCAGGTCGGGAACCAGGTCCGCACGTTGGCGGTGTATCGGCGCTACGTGGATTATTTCCCGCATCCGGTGGAACCCAACCTGGAAACGCGCAACAAAATCGCGGAAGCTTTGAAGAAGAAAAACGAGCAAGACAACTACCTCACCGAACTCAAGCAGATCGTGGCCATTGATGCGGGCGCCGGTGGCGAGCGCACGCCACGGACCCGCTATCTTGCCGGCAAAGCCGCGTTGGTTCTGGCCGAGCAAACCTTCGGCCAGTTCGCTGAAGTCAAACTGGTCCAACCATTCGAGACCAGCCTGCGCAAGAAAAAGGAGTTGATGAAGGTTGCGACCCAGCAGTTTGACAAGCTTCTCGATTATGAAGTCGGCGAGGTCACCGCTGCGGCGACCTTTTATCTGGCCGAGATCTATGCCCACTTCAGCAAGGACCTGAGGGAGTCCGAACGCCCCGCAGGACTGAGCGCATTGGAACGGGAAGAGTACGAACTTGCCATCGAGGAGCAGGCTTATCCCTTCGAAGAGAAGGCCATTGTAATGCATAAGAGCAATCTCGAGCTGATCTCCCTGGGTGTTTACAGCGAGTGGATCGACAAGAGTTTGCAGAAACTGGCCAAGTTCGTTCCCGCCCGCTATGACAAGCGGGAAGAGGAGAGTCCCGTCATCGCGACCTTGGATAGTTACCTGTTCGCCATTGAACGTCCGGAGCCGCGGGCGCCCGAAGTGGCGGCGGCGCAGGCCGCAGAACCGAAGCAGGCTGCCAAGCCGGCCGAGGCCAAAGAAGCGGTAAAGGTCGGAGAACCGGCGCAGGATGCACAGGACAGCGGCAACCAAGGCGCCCCGCCTGATGCGGTGGTGGAATAAGGTTTAACGAGAGAGGCCAAGAGCGATGAAACATGAATTCAAAAGCAGAGGCGGTCTCGCGCAGAGCCGCAAAGAACGCAAAGAAAAGCTTTACGTCTTGGTTCTTTATTCAATAAGGCAAAACGCTTTAACGGCTTTCTTTGCGTCTTGGCGTCTTTGCGCGAAAACTGCTTTTGTCTCCGGTTTTGCGATATTCCTCGCGCTTTTTTCCGGGTGCGCCACCAGAGCCAAGGTCCTGGAGCAGCCCGTTACAGATCAAGGACCATCCGTGGCGCGGCTCGAAGATGGTCGGCAAGGGTTCGTCATCAGGGAAAACCCGGGCATGGATGCTGAGTCGCGCGGTGAATTCGAGCGCGCCGTCGCCATGATGAACGACGGGGAAAATGACAAGGCCATCGAACTTCTGACAAAGGTGATCGAGCGCTCACCGGGCGTCACGGCGCCTTATATCAATATTGCGGTGGCCTACATGCGGACCAACAAGTTCGATCCGGCAGAGCAGCACCTCAAGACGGCTCTGGGACTGGTTCCTAATCACCCGGTGGCCAGTAATGAATATGGGTTGCTGCTTCGCAAGGGCGGCCGTTTTAAGGAGGCCCGGGAGATCTATGAGAAGGCGCTCGCGAGTTTTCCGGACTATCTTCCCGTCCATAGAAATCTCGGGATCCTCTGTGATCTGTATCTCAACGACCCGGAATGCGCGCTCAAACAATTCGAGATTTACAGCGAGGGGATGCCCGTTGACGCGCAGGTCAAAATCTGGATTGCCGAGCTTCACATGCGGCTCGGACATTAGGTGAAGATAATGTCAATATTTTAACCACAGATGAACACGGGTTTCGTCTTCGCCTCAACGCACAGATTAAAATATTTTTTATCTGAGTTCATCCGTGTGCGGCGCAGCCGCCTGTGGTTAGAAATGGGTTACTTCCGGCTTGTCCGGCTTAGGTGAAAAGAAGGGAGGGAATATGTATCGAAATCTTTTGCTTTGGCTGTGTCTGCTTCTGGCATTGCTCAGCACGGCCATGGCCGAGGACAAGGACCACGTAGCCAAAGAATCGGCGGCCAAAGAACTTTCGGGCATGTCAATCATCGGTAATGATGAAGCCCCGAAAGCCCTGTATATCGTGCCGTGGAAAAGCTCTGAAATCGGTGTGGAGACAAGTTTGAGCATGATGTTGACCGAAAGTGCCATGCCGGTGGATCGGGATGTTTTTAAGCGGCAATTGGATTTTTTCGAAGTCAGCACCAAAAAATAACTTCGTTGTCTCGTTAGCGAAAAAGGAGGAATAAAAAGATGCATACAATAGTAAGGTTTTTCCAGATGGGTGGGCTCTTCATGTTCCCTATTGCACTCACGTTGGTGGTCGGTCTGGCTATCGCGTTTGAACGCTGGGTTCAATTGAAGCGCGACACGGCCGCAAACAAAAATTTGTGGGACTTGCTGTATCCGGCGCTGGTCAAGGGAGAGTTCGATAAAGCCCGGGAAATTGCCAACAAGGACAAATCCAGTATGGCGCAAATGCTGGGGATGGGCTTAGCGCGCCAGGGGGCGGTCAGGCGACGGGAAGACATAGAAATAGCCATGGAAGAAAGCATGATGGAGATAGTTCCTCAATTGGAAAAGCGCACACCGTACCTGGCGCTGCTCTCAAATATCGCCACCCTGTTTGGACTGCTCGGCACCATCATGGGTCTTATCATGGCCTTCACCGCGGTTGCCACTGCGAGCCCCGCCGAGAAGGCAGCCCTGCTCGCGGCCAGCATTGCCGAGGCTATGAACTGCACTGCCTTTGGTCTGATGTCCGCGATCCCGCTTCTCCTGCTCCATGCACGCCTGACAACTATCACGGGTCAGATTGTGAACAGCATGGAGATGGCATCGGTAAAGGCGCTCAATACTATATCCAATTTTACCAAGCGTCAATTTGATCAGGCGCCCTTTGACAGATCTCCAATTCTATCAGGCGCCAATCTGACAGGAGCTGATCATGCCCAGACGATATCACAGTAAAAGGGGAAGGGCGCAATCATTCGATACGGACCTCATGCACGTCCTGAACCTGACACCGATGATGGATATTCTTACCGTTTTGGTGGTCTTTCTGCTCATCACCGCGGTCTTTACGAGTATTACGATCATGGAATTGAGCGTCCCGACCAGCGCCGGCGCATCTGCTGCTAGCAAGCCGAATTTCGCCATCGAGGTGATCGTTCGCAATGCAGGGCTGCAGATTGCCAACGGATCATCCGTGGAGGCTGCGATTCCGAAAAAAGACGACAAATACGATATCGAGCTGCTGTCCAAAATGCTCCTTCGACTGAAAGCCCAGTACCCGGAGAAGGAAGACGCGACAATTTTGATGGAGCCGAAGATCGAATACGACTATCTGATTCAGATCATGGATGCGGTACGCGGCGCTGAAGTGCGGGCGGAAGGAAGCTCAGAGGTCAGGAAAATAGTTCTCTTTCCAAAGGTATCCATAGGAGACGCGCCATGAGAGACAGCAGACGTATGAAACGGATGGAGCGTAACAACAGGAAAGGTCAGGAGGTTACCGGTCTCGGTCTGAACCTGATACCGATGATGGATGTGCTCTGCGTTCTGGTGTTCTTTCTGCTTTTTCACTCATTCAACGGTGATATGCCGGAACAGCGGATCGCGCTGCCTGATTCTGTTGTCGAGACCAAGCCAAGGGAAACAGTGGTGATCGTGGTCAGCCCCGAAGCAGTAATGGTTCAGGGCGAAGCCGTGATCGGCACCTCTGAACTTCTTAATGACAGCATCGGGACAGTTTATGCAGTAAGAGACCGACTGAGACAGATTGAGCACAATAGTAACGGGACAAGCGCCAGAACGGATGCCGAAAGCATGGAAATCACTCTCCTTGCTGATAAAACGATTCCGTTCAAAGTGCTTAAAAAAATAATGACAACCTGCACGGCCTCTGGATACGGAAGGATTTCCCTTGCCGTTGAGCAGAAGGCCGTAAAGAGCTAGTGGGGCTGCCGTGAATACATCCATGTTAGCAGAGGACACGTTAGCAGAGGAATTGGCGCACCTTCAGGCCCAAATCGAGCAAACCCGGCAACAACACGGGGTGCTGGAAGAAGAGTTGCGCGTTGTAGAAGCGGAGCTGGCAACGTATTCCGCCGATAGACAGCGGTTCGATGCATTGCGGGACGTCTGCAATGCGCTCGACAAACTGGGGGGACTGAAAGCGGATGAGCTTTTCTGGGAAAGCGTCCAAAATGCCCCCGGACACGTGGAACGGGCGAGGAGCCGGGTTGCCCTCTTTGAGGGAGAAATAAGCGGGATTCTGGAAAAACAGGCATTTCTCCAGGAGCAGATCAACCGGTGTCTGGATGAACTGAGCATCCTCGACGAAGAAGTGCGTGAAGCTTACGACCGTGAGGAACGGCGCCAGGAAGATTACGTCATAGAGCGGGAGATTTCGTCCGTTCCTAATCGCGTGATGGTCATGCCATGGACCAAAGAGGCTGAGAGCGAAAGACGCTTCCGCAAGGCCCTGCTCGTCGCTTTGTTGTACTTTCTCGTTTTTGGCTCTCTGGTTACCCTGTGGAAACTGCCGAAGCTGGTCCGCCCTGCCGTGGCTGTGGTTCCGGAACGTCTCGTCTCCATGCTGAGAAAGGAGCCGCCCAAGCCTGAGCGGCTGCCTGAACGTCACAAAGAAGAAAAGAAGTCCGAGAAAGATCAGGAAAAGACGCCGGAGCAAGCTAAGGAAGAACAACCCAAACCAACCACCGCAGAAACACAAGCTGCGCGCAGCAAAGCTGAGAGCACGGGGGTCCTGGCCTTTAAGGAGACCTTTAAAGATCTGATGGAAGAAACTCCCGTTGCGCGGCTCGGCGCTGAGGCCCGTCTGAGTAACCAGTCCCCCGTGGCGGCGGGTCAGGCCCGGGCAAGCCGGTCAATAGTCGCCATGCCGTCAACGGGCGGCGGCTCCAGCGGCGGTATCAGCAATGCGGGAGTCAGCCGCAATATCGGCAGTGGCAACGGGAATCGTATTGGCGGTGTGGGTTTTTCCAGGGTAGAAAGTACGGTTGCAGGGCTGGCGGAAGGGGCGAGGCCGCTCAGTTCCGGACCTGGGCCGTCACGAACCGACGAAGAGATACAGATCGTCTTCGATAAATACAAGGCGACGCTCTATCGGATGTACAATGCCGAACTGCGCAAGAACCCGACCTTGCGCGGCAAGATTCTCCTGCTCATCACCATCGAGCCGGGTGGCGAAGTCTCCGCATGTACGATGCAGTCGAACGATCTCGCCTCGTCGGAGTTGGTGTCCCAGATTGTGGAGCGCGTCAAGAAGTTCAACTTCGGACCAAAGGAGAAAGTTTCCAAGACCACGATTCTGTACCCGATTGATTTCCTGCCCGGAGGCAGTGCCTGAGGCTGGAGACTGAAGCCGGGTTCCAAGAAGACGTAGTGAGGAACGATATTATTAAAAGCAGAAATACGATGCATTGCGTGCATCGAAAACCAAGGGAGGATTTGCTATGAACTGGATGAACAGAAAGAAGACGTGGTGTTTAATGGTTGTCGTATGTATTGGGATGCTGGCTCTCTGGGGGTGTCCAAAAAAGACCGAGATTTCGGCTGTACCTGAAACACAACGGGAAGAGACGCCGGCTGCAGCAGCGACGGCCCAACCCGCCGCAGAAGCGACAGCTCAACCCGAGCAGAAGGCGGAAGCAGCGAAACCTGAAGTCGGAGAAACCAGGGAGCGGGCAGCCGTGGCTCCTGCCGGCCTTCGGCCTGTGTATTTCGATTTTAACCAGGCTCTTATCGAGGCTGAAGCCGGTGCGATCATGAAGGCGAATGCTGAATGGCTCAAGGCTCACCCGCAAATAAAGGTCAGGATCGAGGGTAATTGCGATGAACGGGGGGCTAATGAGTATAACCAGGCCCTCGGCCAGCGTCGCGCGGCAAGCGCTAAAAAATATCTTACCGATATGGGCATTTCCGGGCAGCGTATTTCACTTATCAGCTACGGAAAGGAGAAGTCGAGTTGTACCAATAGTACCGAAAGCTGCTGGCAGAAGAACAGAAGAGATGACTTTGCCGTTGTGTCCGACTAAATGTCCTGAATATTCAAGATGCCCGCGTCATCTGAGTGAGGAAAATTCAGCAGGGCAGGGAAACAGTCTCATATTTGTCTATATTGTAATTTCGGGGCGCCGAGGGTTGCCTTTCCCTCGGCACCCGCTTCTAACAAAAGTATCGCAATAAATTCACCCTGCATATCTATTGAAAATATGCCGACTATTTGGATTACATATGCCTGGAACGACAACACGCACTGTGACGTGGATTTCGTCGCGCAGGAATTAGTTCGGGTTGGCGTTCAGGTAAAACTTGGCCGCTGGAACATCCGGGCAAACGGGCGCCTTGGGGAACAGATCGAACGTTTCATCCAGGAGGTGACAGAGTCAGATGCCTGGCTGATTTATGCCACACAGAACTGCCTTGGTAGTAAAGCGTGTAAGGAGGAATTTTCATACGCTCTCGACCGCGCGTTCACCAGCCGAGGCGACAATTTCCCTGTCATCGCTATTTTCCCCGGCCCCGTTGACACCAGCTTAATACCTGCCGGAAATCGGGCTTGCCTGTACGTAAGTCTTACCGATCCGGAGTGGAAGGAGCGGGTCAAGGCTGCAGCCGAAGAACGAACCCCGTCCCTGGCGCGGCCTCAGCTTGAGCCGT
>JAXIPA010000249.1:0-4534 GCA_045403145.1 Nitrospirota bacterium
TCTTATTCTGGTCGTGATGGGGATGTGGTTTTTTTGGAACATGCAGCAAAACAAAATTGTCGCTCTCGAGGGGGAAAAAACCAGGGCTGAAACCCGCCTTCGCGAACAGGACATCATATTAAAAGAGGTGAAGAACGTAGAGGAGGAGCGAAAAAAGGTCGCCGAGAAAATTGAGATCATCGAAAAACTCAAGAAAAACCAGGCGGGGCCGGTTCGGCTCCTTGACGAGATCAGCAAGGCGCTGCCTCTCGGCGTGAATTTAGCGTCCATGACCGAAAGCAGCAACAATGTAACCTTAGACGGCGAAGCCTTCACCAATGATGACGTAGTCCGTTTCGTCGATAATCTCAAAGCATCACCGTTATTGTCAGGCGTCACCTTGATCGAGACCAGTCAGACAAAGCGCGAAGGACTCGATATCTACAAATACAAACTCCAGTTCGTTTATAAGGGGTTGTGATGGCTTCTTTTATCGACAAGATACAGAAAATTCCCACCAGGACGAGGGCAATCGCATTCGGCGTCCTTGTCGTCGTGCTGCTGATCGTTTATGTTGTACAGTTTCAAATTCCCATGCGAACAAAAATCGAGCAGCTTGATGCGTCGCTCAGGGAGTTACAGGCAAAAATACAGGTAAACGACACCAAGATCAAAAAACTCGCTGAACTCAAGGCTGAAGTGACAAGCCTGCAAGGGCGGCTGGTGGTGCTTACTGAACAGCTTCCACCCGAATCGGAAGTGTCGGGTCTTCTGAGGCAGATTCAAAACCTCGTGAACCAGTCAGGGCTCATCCTCAAACTGTGGAGACCCGACAAACGGAGGACTCATTCGAGCGGCCTGTACGAAGAAATTCCCATCACCCTGTCGCTGGTCGGCGGGTATCATAATACGGCCATACTGTTCGACCGCGTGGGGAAGCTGACCCGGATCGTTAATGTCCTGAATATAAAAATCGGCTCGCCAAAAGTTGGGAAGAGCGGGAATGTTGATGTTGATATCAATTGCACGGCGATGACCTTCGCGGCAGTGGAGAAAAAAGTTGAAGCGTCACAAACAGTCAAAAAAGCGCAATAATGCCATGCGTATTTTAACTTTCATGCTGTTGTTCGGCACCGTGGTATCGGGCTGTCAGGACACCGGCCAAACGCCGCCCCCTGCTTCCACACCGATTGCGGCGCAGCCGGCCCAAAAACCGATAACCCAGGCGACCCCGACGACCGTTGAAACAAAACCGCAGGAAGAATATTCCTACAATGCAGTTGGACGGCGGGACCCCTTTGCTCCAATTGTGGTGAAAGAAGAGAAACAGGCGAAAGCGGGAGATCGACCGCCTCTGGAGCGGTATAGTCTGTATGACTTCAAGCTGGCAGGGGTTGTTTGGGGTGGTTTCGGATATAACGCGATGATAGAGGCGCCTGACGGCAAGGGTTACCTGGTCCGCGTAGGCACCATAATAGGACCGAACAGGGGTGTCGTGAGAAGAATAACTCAGGAAGTAATGGTCATTGAAGAAAAATTCAAAAACTTTTCGGGGGAAACCGAGCGTAAAGAGATCGTTATCGAGCTCCGGAAAAAACAGGAGGGGATGCAATGACGTACACTCAACCGCTAAAGGCATGTTGGTTGGTGATCCTCATCTCTCTCGTATCGGCGCTGCATGGGTGCGCGTCGAAGGCGCCGGAGACCGGTCAGCAGCAGGGCGCGCAGGTCGTCCTCACCAAGATCGAACCCCGTGAAGCGGATGGGAAAATTGAAATCGGCATCGAGGGTTCGGAACCGATACTGCAATATACTTCATTTCAGCTTACCGAACCACTCAGGCTCGTGGTTGATATTTCGGACGCATCCGTCGGCCAGTTCCAGGACAAGATAGCCATAAACAGCGGGGCCGTTACCGAGATCGTCCCCGGCCAGAAGGACAATATCGCGCGGCTTGAAATCGGTCTTTCCCAGGCCGTTGAATCGAAGGTGTATCAATCGGGCGGCAAGCTTGTTGTCGAATTCAGCAAGCCCGTTGAAGAGGGCAAAACAACCCCTGAAACAGCAACGCCCGCACCGCCTGTTGAGGCGACTAAAACCGAGCAGGTTCCCGCAGTTGCGCCTGAGAAAGCAGAAGCACCACAACCTGAAGCCGGACTTGCAACAGTCGTCACAGCGGTTAAACCAACGGCCGGCAGGAACGGGGTAAAGGTGCTGATTACTGCTGACGGGGCCATGAAGCCGCATGCGTTTATGGTGGGTAGGAATAGACTCGTCGTTGACATCCCCGGGACAAAGAGCAAAGTAAAACCGAATGTGATTCCGGTCAGGAAAGGCGGACTCGACAAGGTGCGGGTCGCGCCCCATACTACTCCGGAGCAGAAGGTCCGCGTGGTATTGGACCTCACGAAGGCCCTGGAGTATACGGTTGTCCCCGAGGGAAATACGGTGCTCATCGCAATGAGCGAGGCGGTTGCTGCGCAACCGGAAGAAAAGCATCCCCAGGAGAGGGCCGCAGCAGCACAGGAACAGGAAACGGTTCCTTCCGCTGAAAAAGAAATTCCCGCTCCTTCCCAGGAAGCAGCGGTTGCCGTTCCGCCTGTCAAAAAAGATCGCGCGGAGACGGTGAATCAGGGGACAATTGCATCAGATACGCTCCTTACCGGCGGCGCAAGCAGGTTCGCGGGAAGAAAGATATCCCTCGATCTTCAGGATGCGGACCTCGTGAATGTCATGAGGCTGTTTGCCGAGGTGGCAAACCTGAATATCATTCTTGCCCCCGATGTAAAAGGCAAGGTAACGGTCCGCATGGTGAACATCCCCTGGGACCAGGCCATGGATATTATTCTCAAAATGAACGGTCTGGGATATGCGCTGGAGGACAACATCCTCCGCATCGCTTCGGTAGGCGCTTTGACGAAGGAGGCTGAGGACGAGTTCAGGGCAAAGGAAGCAAAAAAGAAGGCAGAGGACCTGATTACCCGCATCGTCCCGATAAACTATTCAACGGCGTCATCGATTGAGGGCACGATAAAAAAATCCCTCTCTCCCCGCGGCGAGACCGTCACGGACGCGAGAACGAATACGCTTATCGTCAAGGACATCCCCCGCAATGTCGATGAAGTAGTGAATCTCATCAGGCTGCTTGATAAACCGATCCCCCAGATCATGATAGAAGCCCGGATCGTAGAGGCTTCATTGAATTTCAACCGATCCCTCGGCGTCCAGTGGGGTGGAAACTTTACAGCGGATGCGGCGCACGGGAACCCGACCAGTCTCGTGTTCCCGAACAATGTTGGTGTTACCGGCGGGCCGACCATGGGATCGACCCCGTCGGGAAACGGCAACTTCCTGGTCAACATGCCCGCTCCAGCCGGCGCCGGAACGGGCGGCGGCGCCATCGGCTTTACCTTCGGGTCCCTCAGCAGGGCATTAAATCTGGATCTCGTGCTTTCCGCGCTGGAATCCACCGGTGAAGGCAAGGTCATTTCCACCCCGCGTGTCAGCGCGCTGGACAATAAGGAGGCGAAGATAGAGCAGGGCGTTTCCATCCCCTTCTCGACAGCGTCCGCAAGCGGTACTCAGATACAGTTCATCGATGCGAAGCTTTCTCTGATCGTTACGCCCCATGCAACGCCGGATAACAAGATATTCTTGAAGATACAGGCGACCAAGAACGCGCCTGATACGTCTCTCCTGGGCGCCACGGGCCAGCCGTCCATTCGGAAAAACGAAGCCACGACGGAGATCCTTCTCGCGGACGGCGAGACCGCGGTTATCGGCGGCATCCTCATTATCGACCGCGGAGTAACCTACACCAAGGTCCCGTTTCTCGCCGACATCCCCCTCATCGGCTGGCTGTTTAAAAGCAAGGTCAACAGAGAGGAAAAACGGGAACTGATGATCTTTATCACGCCGCGGGTGGTGAGGCAGGAAGTGATTTAATAGCAGACTACTTGGGAGGTTTCGATGAAGGTGATCATAAAAAAACGAGCGACATTGGTATCGATCATTTTAATGTCTCTTTTTTTGCTAGCCGGGGGGTGCGGCAGTGAAGACGCGAAGAACGAAGGTTGCCCATCAGGCACCAGCACTGCGAACTCCACCGACACTTTGACGGGGCCGGAGAATACGACGGTGACCCTCAGCTCTCCGTCTGGCAACCCATCCGGCGGTGGAACGGTATTCATAACACCCCTGATATTCGTGGTGCGAGACCAGCAGGGTAACCCGAGAAACGGGGTTTGCCTTCGTTTTTTTACGGACGGATTTTATTATACGGACAATCTCTATTCCACGCAAATCAATGCTCCGGGAAGCACCATTGTCGGCGTGACCGATGACATTGGAAAGGTAACAGTGTATTGGAGCACGGAAGACCTGCCGCCCGCACAACCAGTAAGCGGAACGGCAGCAGGCGCGGATATAACAGGACAGTCGTTCGTTCAGGCGTTCACAGGGGTGTTATCGACGTCATTTAACGTCGATTGGACCGTCCATGGTGAGCAGACGCAATAAAATGAATGACGTTAGTTTTTACTTAATGGAATTTTAA
>JAXIPA010000210.1:0-10623 GCA_045403145.1 Nitrospirota bacterium
CCTTCGGGTACGCCGACGCGGTAGTTCAGACGCGGCACCGGTGTGAAGTTGAACACCACGAGGACCCGGTCGCGGTCCGACCGCCCTTTCCGGAGATAACTGATGACGCTCGCCTCCTGGTCGCTGAAGTCCACCCACTCGAACCCCGCATTGTCAAAGTCGAGTTCATACAGCGCGGGCTCGCTGCGGTAGATCCTGTTCAGGTCCCGCACCCAAAGCCACAGACCGTAGTGCGACTGGTACTTGAGGAGGTGCCATTCGACGCTCGCTTCGTGGTTCCACTCCGCCCACTGGCCGAGCTCGCAACCCATGAACAGGAGCTTCTTGCCCGGGTGGGTGTACTGGTACGCGAAGAGGAGCCGCAGGTTCGCCATCTTCTGCAGGCCGCCTCCCGGCATCTTGCCCGCGAGCGCGCCCTTGCCGTAGACCACCTCGTCATGTGACAGGGGAAGCATGAAGTTCTCGGAAAAAGCGTACCAGATGCTGAAGGTGATGTCATTGTGGTGGTATTTGCGGAAGACCGGGTCCGTGGAAAAATACTGCAGCGTGTCGTGCATCCAGCCCATGTTCCACTTCATGCCGAAGCCCAGCCCTCCCACGTGCGCGGGCCGCGAGACCATGGGCCAGGCCGTCGATTCTTCGGCGATGGTCTGGACGTCGGGAAACGCGCGGTACACCTCGCGGTTCAGGCTCCGGAGAAAATCGATGGCATCGAGGTTCTCCCTGCCGCCGTACTGGTTCGGGATCCACTCGCCGTCCTTGCGCGCGTAGTCGAGATAGAGCATGGACGCCACGGCGTCGATCCTGAGCCCGTCGGCGTGGTACTTGTCGAGCCAGAACAACGCGCTCGATATCAGGAAGTTCCTGACCTCGTACCGGCCGTGGTTGAAGATGTGGCTTGTCCACTCGGGGTGGAAACCCTTCTTCGGGTCCTCGTGCTCATAGAGGTGCGTGCCGTCGAAATAGACGAGCCCGTGCGCGTCGCCCGGGAAGTGCGACGGGACCCAGTCGAGAACTACGCCGATCCCCTCCTGGTGCAGGCGTTCGATCAGGTACATGAAATCCTGCGGCGTTCCGTAGCGGCTCGTGGGCGCGAAATATCCCGTGACCTGGTAGCCCCACGACCCGTAAAAGGGGTGCTCCATGACGGGCATGAACTCCACGTGCGTGAACCCGGTGTCCCTGAGGTATTCCGGGAGATAGGCGGCCAGTTCGCGGTAGGTGAGCGAACGGTTGTTCTCCTCCGGCGCCCTGCGCCACGAGCCGATGTGGAGCTCGTACACGGAGAAGGGAGAATGCAGCGAGTTCCGCGCATGCCGGTCCTTCATCCATGCGGAGTCGCTCCACTCGTAGGAGAGGTCCCACACCATCGAGGACGTGCGCGGCGGAGTCTCCCAGGAAAATGCGAAGGGATCGCCTTTTTCTCCCTGATGATGCCGGTGCCGGGAAGTGATGTGATATTTGTACAGTGCGCCGTTGTCCACGCCGGGGATGAACCCTTCCCAGATGCCCGAGCCGTCGGGCCGCAGGGAGAGTTGGTGAGTTTCCCTGTTCCAGCCGTTAAAGTCGCCGATCACCGAGACCCGCGAGGCGTTCGGCGCCCACACCGCGAAGAGCGTTCCGTCTACTTCGTCGACGGACAGGATATGGGACCCCAGTTTCTCATAAAGGCCGAAATGGTTCCCCTCCTTGAAGAGATAGATATCATGGTCCGTCAGCAGGCTCACGCCGTGCATGACCCCGTCTTTCTTTTTTAAACTCTTTGCTTTCATGGACCGCCCTCTCCGAAGCATAAAACCAAGTATAGCATATCAATAATTGGGGAAAATCGATAATAGAGGGGGACGAGTGAGGAGGGATCGCGTCGGGCAATCAGGGCCGACGAATACTATCTATACTTTTTCCGTTTCATTATCATCTGCAATGCCCGTCCGCCGTCCCGCTTGAGCCAGAAGAGGCAGAAGACCGCTGACGCGATGACCACCGCCGTGAGGCCTTTGTCGCCCCGCCGGGCCATCATTACCGCCCCGCTCACCAGGAAGATCATGAAGCCGAGAGGGATGAGGATCCTCGAAACGACCTCCTTCGCCGGCTGGAGGTTCCTGAAACAGGACCGCGCCTCGTCGGGCTTGCCCATCGTTTCATACAGGTTCCCGAGGTTGAACCAGATCATGTTGTTCTGCGGGTCCATTTTACTTACCCGTTCGTAATACATGAGCGCCCGGGAAGGGTCGACGGTCTGCAACTGACCCGCGAGACGGTACCACAGCGTGAACCGGTTGCCCGCCTTTTCATAATGCTTTTCCGCTTCCGAAGTCCGCCCGGTCTCTTCGAGTATCACTGCCTTCAGGAACTGGCCCCGGTGAAAGTCCGGATAGGACGCAAGAAGTTCATCCACTGCTTTTTCTGCAGCGTCATATTCCTTCCTTTCATAGTGCGCCAGTGTTTTTTCCAGCGCCTTCCCGATTGATTCCACGGTTTTCCACCTCTCGATTTTACTGGGGAGCTGAGAACAGCCTTATTGTACATGACAGGGAGCAGTTTCACAAGACTGTTTATGGATATTGAGACAAAAAAAAAGCGCAAAAATACCTTTCTTCCTTATTTCAACGACTCTCTTGACGATCACCTTTCAAACATACCGCTGTCCGACGATGCGTTCCTTACGCCGCTTTGAGTAAACGCTCGCACGTTTTTCCCTTTGCATGGAAGGCCGCCGCAATGTTGGACGGGTCATAGTAATTCCGGAACCGGGTGATCTTCCCGTTCCGCAGCGTGAACACCATGGCCCAATCGGCGCAGTAGTAGCAGCCCGTCTCGCACACGCATCCGCTCATCGTACCTTCAGCCACGACGCAGTCGCCATCGGCTATAAGGGTCTTGTAGGTTATCTCGTCCAAACTGAGCTTGTCATTGACCTCCTTGAAGAAGGCCGACACCTCGTTCTGCCCGTGCCTCGGTTTGGACCACGGAATCTCCTTCACCGTCGTTCCCGTTGCCGGCGACTGCCAGTCGATGCTCTCGTCAAGATAACTCAGGACCGCCGGTGTGTCCTTGCGGTTAAATGCAGCGAACAGTTCCTTCACGATCTTTGTGTTTTTTTCATAGTCGCTTGCCATGTTGCTACCTCCCTTTTTGCGAGCTGCGAAGAAGTCCGCATTGCTCGTCCTCCATCCACTCCTGATTATATGGTATAAAAAGGAACAAAAACTGTCAATCGGAACAAAGTTGCAAGGTCCATAAACCGCGAAAAAATCGCCTCCAGGGGGGGGCATCGATGCGGTTCCGCCGGATGTCGCTGTATCCCGGCATTCATTCTGACGGTAGCTTCCGGCCTCCGGTCCGGCGGTCCCGCCGCGCCGCGTGATATAATGGGGTCATAGCGCGTCATCTCAATAACGAATACCCGAAAAACATCATCTGGTCTGTCTATTTCACTCTGGTGCGCGCCGCCAAGGAGTTGACATGCAGGTCCTAGCATTCATCACGGGTGTTACCCTCATCATTCTTGTCCTGGTGGATGGCTTTGAGTCCGTGGTGCTGCCGCGACGGGTGACACGTCCTTACCGGCTCGCGCGCCTCTTCATCCGGTCCGGCTGGTGGCTCTGGACCGGCATGGTCCGCGTTCTTCCCGGAGAAAAACGCCGGGAGAATTATCTGAGCTTTTTCGGCCCCCTGTCCCTGCCGCTGCTGCTGGGTTTCTGGGCCATGGTCCTTCTCACCGGCTTTGCGCTCCTGTATTGGGCCCCGGGCAATGCCATCAAGACTCCGGACGGCATCGTCAGTATCGGCACATGCCTCTATTTGAGCGGAACGACGTTCTTCACTCTCGGCATCGGCGATTTCGTCCCCACTTCTCCCTACGCAAAAGTGCTCGTCGTACTCGAATCAGGCATGGGGTTCGCCTTCCTCGCCGTCGCGATCAGCTTCCTGCCGGCGCTCGGCCAGTCGATCTCGAGGAGAGAGGTCGCGATACTGCTTCTGGATGCGCACGCGGGTTCCCCCCCGACGGCCTCGGAGATTCTGCGGCGCCATGCTCAGGACCCCGGCATGGAGGCGCTTACGCGGCTTCTCCGTGAATGGGAACTGTGGTCCGCCGAAGTGCTCGAAAGCCATTTGTCCTTTCCGGTGCTCGTGTACTTCCGCTCCCAGCACGACAACCAGTCCTGGCTCGCGGCGCTCACGTCCATCCTCGATACCTGCACCTTCATCATCGCCAATGGGGAGGGAACGAGCTTGCCGCAGGCCCGGCTGACCTTCGCCATGGCTCGGCATGCAATCGTGGACCTTGCCATAGTCCTGCATGCGCCGCCCCGGGAGCCCGGGACCGACCGGCTGCCGCTGCCGGACCTCGCTTTTATGCGGTCTAAGCTGGTTTCAGGGGGAATGGTCCTCAGGGAAGACGCGGATGCAGCCCGGCGGCTGAACGAGCTGCGCCGGATGTACGAGCCTTTCGTCCACGCGCTCGCCATCCGGTTACATTTGTCAGTGCCGCCCTGGGTCCCGGAAGCGAGCTCGCTGGACAACTGGCAGACCGGCGCCAGGGGAAAAAACGCGGCCTTCCGGCGGGAAGAACATCGGGACGAAGGTCATTTCTGAAGGGACAAGGGGGGAGCTGCGCCTAAGCATAGTAAGAGAAGGCCGGTTCACATCAGAGGACGTGAAAACGAGAATCCTCTCACCCGATTTGAAAGCACCGCATCGAGATTGAGCCGTACTGAAACCCCTCGTGGACAAAGGTGAGGGGCTCGCCTTTTTCCCGCAGCGCGACGGTATAGATCATCGGGAGATAATGGTCGAGCGTGGGCACTGCCAATAAAGCCGCGGGCCCCATGTCCTGATAATGGATAAGAGCGTCGTGGTTTCCGCTGATCAGGTTCGCTTTCACCTTCTCATCGAACTCCTCAGCCCAGTCAAAGGTCGGCGCATCAATATTGTCGAAGTCCAGCATCCCCAGGTTATGGACGATGTTCCCGCTCCCGATGATCAAAACGCCGCGCTGCCGCAGCTCCGCAAGCTCCGTTGCCAGCTCGAAATGAAACCGAAGCGGCTTCGGATGCCACTCATTGTAGGTATAATCAAGGCTCATCTCGAAGACCGGGATATCGGCTTCGGGATACAGGTGCCTGAGCACTGCCCACGATGCGTGGTCCAGCCCCCAGCCGTGGCTGCATGCGACGTTTGCCTTGTGCGCCAGCTGGGTGACCTGCCGCGCTTCATCGGGTGCACCGGGGCTCGGATACCTCATCGAGTAGAGCTCGTCGGGAAAGCCATAGAAGTCATAAATGGTCTTCGGTCTGTCCATGCAGGTAACCAACGTGCCGTCGGTAAGCCAGTGGGCAGAGATGACCAGGATTGCCTTCGGCCTCGGCAGGGCTTTGCCCAGTGCGGCAAGGCTCCGGGTATAACTGTTGTCCAGGATGATGTTCAGCGGCGATCCGTGTCCGATGAAGAGCGCCGGCATTTTCGCGGCCATGAGAAGGTCCTTCCTTTCCGTTACCGGGTTCGTGCGTATCTCTGTAAAAGTATATCACTCCCGGCTGGTATTGACGGAGCGCATTGCCGTTTGTCCGCCCGTCACATCATGACCGGCATGCCCGGCGCTCGCTCTTGACAGTACGGCAACCCCGTGATACTGTACTGAACGCATTGCCCTCAATTCCTGCGGACAAACCCATGGCGCCCATAATCGAAATCAATAATCTCGTGAAGACCTATCCCGGTGTCCGGGCAGTGAACGGGGTCAGCCTCTCCATCGAGCAAGGCATTTGTTTCGGACTTCTCGGTCCAAACGGCGCGGGCAAGACCACGCTGATAGAGCTCGTCGAGGGCATCCAGACGCCGGACTCCGGCGGCACGCTGTACAAGGGAGCGCCCGCGGGAGACCGGTTCCGCAAAGAAGCGGGCATCCAGTTCCAGGTCACCTCGCTCCAGGAGTTCCTGACCGTCCGCGAGACCCTGCGGCTCTTCAAGAACCTCTACCCCCGGACCATGGACGAGGCTGAGGTCATCCGGCTTTGCAGCCTCGAAGAGTTTCTTGACCGGGACACGCGAAAGCTTTCGGGTGGGCAGCGGCAGCGGCTGCTCATGGCCCTGGCGCTCATCAACGACCCCGAGGTGCTCTTCCTCGACGAACCGACCACGGGGCTGGACCCGCAGGCGCGAAGGAACTTCTGGGACCTCATCGCCATGGTCCGGTCGCGGGGCAAAACCATCGTCCTGACCACGCACTACATGGACGAGGCCTACACGCTCTGCGACGAAATCGCCATCATGGACCGCGGGAAGATCATCGCCCAGGGCACGCCCGAAGAACTGCTGAAGGCTCACTTCGGTGACGTTGTGCTGCAGCTCCCGGAAGAGGACGCGGCCGGCAAGCTGGAAGGCCTGGCGCTCCGCACCTCGAAACAGCCGGGATGGTGCGAGATCCAGACGCACGACGCGGACGCGACGATCAGGGTCCTTCTGGAACGGGGCGTTTCGCTCTCCCGGATGAACACCCGGTCCTGGAGCCTGGAAGACCTGTTCATCGCGCTCACGGGAAAAGACCTAAGAAGCTGAAACACATACTGTCACCACGAAGACACTAAGGCATGAAGAAACACGATCATGAATTATTGATGTGCTCGTAAAAAGTTGTCATTCCCGCTTGCCTCTAAGCCTGCCCCGGCATGCTAGAAGCCGGGGGGAATCATATTGCAACCTAACGTTATGAAAAGAACGATTCCGGACAAGCCGGAATGACTGTCGGGTGGTGATATTCGACTTTTTACGAAACCATCAATTATTGTCAAGGATCGCTTTTTTGAATCGGCATTATTCCGATCCTTTTTATGATGGAGAAGCTTCACCTTCGTGCCTTCGTGGTAAATGCATTGAGGATTTCATGAAAAAGTTTCTCGCCATCCTGCACGCCCGGAACATGGAGTTCCTTCGCGACAAGTCGTCGCTGGGCTGGAACATTCTGTTCCCTCTCCTTCTGGTGCTCGGTTTCGCCTTCGTGTTCTCCGGCGAGCCCAGGGCGATGTTCAAGGTCGGCGTTCTGGGAGATACGGCCGTTCTCGAGAAGGACGACCGGGAATTTTTCGAGACAAAATACATTCAATTTATCGTTGTCGACGATCCGGAGAAAGCCATCGACAAGGTGAAACATTTTCAACTGGACATGCTCGTGGATGTCCGCTCCGGCATGCGCTACTGGATCAATGAAAACTCGCCGAACGGCTATATTCTCGAGAGGATGCTCCGGGGGACCGGCGGCCCGGAATATCAGCGGCTCACGGTTCAGGGACGCGAGATCCGGTACGTGGACTGGGTCGTGCCCGGCATCCTGGCAATGAACATGATGTTTTCCTGCCTCTTCGGGGTGGGGTACGTGATCGTGCGCTACCGGAAAAACGGGTTTCTCAAGCGCCTCAAGGCCACGCCGCTCACCCCCTTCCAGTTTCTCTCAGCCCAGATGGTGTCGCGCCTCATCCTGATCCAGGCCATCACGGTCGCCGTTTACGCGGGATGCAATTACTTCATCCACTTCCAGATGCGGGGCTCCTACGCGAGCCTCTTCCTCGTTTCTCTTCTCGGAGCGGTCTGCCTTATCTCGCTCGGCCTGCTCGTCTCGGCCCGTCTTTCGAGCGAGGAACTTGCGGGCGGCATCCTGAACCTCCTTACCTGGCCCATGATGCTCCTCTCCGGCGTCTGGTTCTCGCTCGAGGGCGCCAATCCGGCCGTGCGGAAGATCGCCCGGTTCCTCCCGCTCACCCATCTCGTTGACGGCGCCCGTGCCATCATGACCGAAGGGGCGGGCCTCGCAGACATCGCGCCGAACCTTTTGATGCTCGTCGTTATGAGCGCGGTGTTTCTGACGATCGGTTCGCTGATTTTCAAATGGGAATAGGGGGCCCCGGACAACGGTTTTTTACGTTATTCTTGTTTACATCGTTCGCCTGTTTTTGATAGACTATCGGTAAGCTGTTCGATAAGGATGGAATGTCGCCATGGTTTCGCCCCCGAACGAAGATGCGCCGCGCCCGGAAGACGGCAGCAAGCGTGTGGTGCGCTTTGAGCTCGCCCCCGCGACCTTGGTCGCCATCGTGCTCGTCGTCGCCGGCGTGTGGGCAATGGTCCGGCTACTGCCGGTCATTCTCGTGCTCGTCGCGGCCCTCATCATCGTCGGCACGGTGAATCCCGCGGTCCACTGGCTTGAAACGCGCCGCGTGCGAAGAGGCGCGGGCATTGCGATCGTTTTTACCGCACTGACGGTCCTCACCCTCGTCGTCATCACCCTGACGGTCCCGGCGCTCCTGTCCCAGGCAACGGACCTGCTCGAGCAGGAGCCGGCGCTGCGGGCTCGCGTCGCGGACTTTCTCGCCGGCTCCCGCCTCACGGCGCCATTCGCTGAGCCCCTGCGGGAGATTCACTACGACGCCCTGGCGAAGTCAGCCGCCGCGACGGCGCTCTCGTTTTCGACACGCATCCTTGAAATGTTCGCGTACAGCGTGAGCGCGGTCTTCCTCGCGCTGTACCTGATGATCGACCGCGACCGCCTGCGCGGCTGGCTCTTCGCGGTAGTGCCCCGTAAACGCCACATCCGTCTTTCCCGGATCATGATGAACCTGGAGACGATCGTCGGCGGGTACATGCGCGGACAGGTGATTACGTCCTTGCTCATAGCCGTCTTCCTCTTCATCCTCCTGAAGGCGTTCAGCGTGCCGAATGCGCTGGCAGTCGCGGTCTTCGGAGGCATTGTGGACGTGCTGCCGTACATCGGCGCCATCCTCACGATCGGCCCGGCGGTCCTGGCGGCGCTCACCCTCGGCCCGGCCGTCGCCATGAGCGTTTTCGTGCTGATACTCGCCTACGAGGAGTTCGAGAGCCGCGTGCTCGTACCCAGGATCTATGGGCACGCGCTGCGCCTCCCTTCCGCCGTCGTGCTGTTCGCGCTCCTGGCGGGTGGAACGCTTAAGGGGATCGTCGGAGCGCTTCTTTCGCTCCCCGTCGCCGCAGCGGCGCTCATGCTCATCGAGGAACTGCGTGTCAAGCTGCCGGGCGAGCCGGAGAAAATGGAGAAATCGGAGCTGCACGAGAGGGACGCCCTCAGCGAACAGGAGTATCAGCAGCGCGCGGAAGGCCTGCCGGCCGATCAGGCTGCAGCCATCGCCATCGAAATTTCACGCGCGCACCGTCACCACAAAAAAAAAGGTCCCGCCCCCCGTCCGGGAGGGGCATGACCGCAGCGGAAAGCCGGAATGACGGGATTAGGGACCTGAAAGGAGATATATGCTGGAAATCATTCAGTGGCTGATCGGCATGGAGCATATGTCAGGAGAAGTCTATAAGGACGCTGAAGTTTTTTTTAAACACGACCCGGAATTCACCCGGTTGTTAAACCACCTGGCGGAGGACGAAGCATGGCATTTCCACATCATGGGAAGCGCGGCGGATTTTTATAGAAGCGAGCCCCAGCGGCCCCCGTGCATCATTCTGGACGACGCCCTTATGACTCGGCTGGAAGCCCCTTTCCACGAGAACAGAAAAATGATTTCCGCGGGCACTCTCACCAAGGAAGCCATGCTGGACTGCATCATCAGAACGGAGTTCTCGGAATGGAACGACATTTTCCTGTACGTGGTCAATACCCTGAAGGGCAATAGAAGGGAATTCGCCTACGTTGCCTCCAAGATGGAGCAGCACAAAAAATTCATCGAGCGGTTCGTTGAAACACTGCCGTCCGGCAGTGCATTTCTCGACAGGATCCGACGCTTGCCGTCGGTGTGGAATATACGGATCCTTGTCGCTGAGGACTATGAACCCATACGGGAGCTGATTGCCGATCTTCTTTCAACGGAAGGAGTCGTCGATACGGCCGGGAACGGCGCGGAGGGGCTCGAAAAGGCGACGCTGCAATACTATGACCTCATCCTGTCGGACAACTATATGAACGTTATGAGCGGCATAGACTTCTACAAGCAGGTCGCCCTCCACGATCCGCGCGTCGCGGAGCGTTTTCTGTTCCTGGTGGACGACATCAAACCCGACCACCTTGACTTTATCACGAAGCACAACATACGCTATTTGACGAAGCCTTTTTCCGTGGACGATTTCCAGCGGACGGTGCATGATATGCTGAGTAAGACTTCCCCCAAAGGGCGTCTCTGATTTTCATAGCGGTTTTCCGCCACAGCCAATGAAATTGAAACCACGGGTTCTGCTTTGCAGAACACACAGATAAATGCAGGATAGATAAAAACCAAATCTTGAATTTAGTTCTACCGTGTGCGACGAAGTCGCCTGTGGTTAATAACGCTTGAGCCGGTGTAAAGATTCGTGCGAGCGTCCTCAAAGTCAGCGGACCTGCGCACAGGTACTCTTCTCACTCCTCACGCCTGCTTCACCCCCGAGTACTCGTCCGCCCCCACGTCATTCTCTTCCAGCAGGCGCTTGTTGATGTCGATGGCGGCCACCGCTCCTTCCCCCGCCGCGATAACCACCTGGTCCTGCCCCGTATTGAGCGGACCCACGATGTACAAACCCCGCAGGGATGATTCATAAGCGCTGCCCGCCACGTACTTGAATCCCGCGGCGTCCTTCTTCAGGTTGAGTCCGGCAAGAAAGTCGTCGTTCAGT
>JAXIPA010000248.1:0-8759 GCA_045403145.1 Nitrospirota bacterium
CGGCACCTTCAACAGCAACAACCTTATGTGCAACAGCTGCCATGACCAGCATGGCCAGGTCCGCAGACTGTCAGACGCAACCTTCGCCAGGACCGGCGCTTGCCGGCCCTCCTTTTTTTTTACGAACACATCATGTCAAGCTTAAATCCCTCCACACCCCTTTTCATTCAATGAACCGTTCCGGCGATATTACCGGTCGACCTGGTAATTCCACCAACTCCCGCTGCATAAAATTTCCCCTAAAAAACACTAACATATTGTTTATAAAAAGCTTTTATGTCATTTAGAATCTGGCATTGAGAATGCAATACCATAAGCAAAATCATTCAAGAGGAAGCGGAATTCAGATAAAGTCAAATTGCAGCGAAAGGGGGGGTGAAGGGGAGCATCATAGAACAAAGGAACAGCAGCAGGCAGCAAGCAGTATGGAAACGGGGAAAGCAGCACAGGTTGTTAAATTTGCCGGCATCGCCGGCACTACCGATCCTCCGAAAAGAGTAAACCCATCGCAAGGTGGGGACACAAAGCCAACGGGTCCTGACAAAAAGGACGGCCGGGTTGCCGGAGCAGACAAACAAATTTGGAGGATTACATGAAGATTGTAAAATTAAGCCTTATCGTTGTCGCGGCGGTTGCCGCAGTAGTATTCGGGCTCAGCACCATGAGCTATGCGTTCCACAGCGGCGGCGTCGCCGAATGTATGGGTTGCCATAACATGCACGGCGCAGCCGGCCCCGGCCTTCTGGTCGGCTCCGACCAGAGCTCGACATGCCTGACCTGTCATGCCGGCCCCACGCTCTCCAGCTACCATGTCATGACCGATCCGGCTCCGGCAGCGGGAACCGCGCCTGCCAACCTGACCCCGGGCGGCGACTTCGCCTGGCTCAAGAAAAGCTATTACTTTGCCGTCCGCAACTCGCCGAACTCAGAAGAGGGCGAGACCCACGGGCATAACATCATTTCCGCTGACAAGGGCTATACGGTTGACTCAAGGAACGCCACTGCCCCCGGCGGCACCTTCAACAGCAACAACCTTATGTGCAACAGCTGCCATGACCAGCATGGCCAGGTCCGCAGACTGTCAGACGCAACCTTCGCCAGGACCGGCGCGCCGATCATCGGCTCCGGTTCCTACGGCACCAGCTCGGCCCCCGCAGCGGGCCAGGCAGTCGGCACCTTCCGGCTTCTCCGCTCCACCCTGAGCGACCAGACCCACGCCGCGGGCGGCCCGACCTTCGTCAACACCCCGGTTGTCGCGTTCACCCCGTCAACCTACAACAGGACGGAAGCCGCAACCATGACCCGCACTGAATACAACTCCGAGATGTCCGCATACTGCGGCTCCTGCCACACCGACATGCACAGCACGGCGGGTATTCTGCGTCACCCCGCGGGCGCCGGCTTGACCGGCGGCACACTGAACAACTATAACCTGTATGTAAAGTCCGGCGACCTGAACGGCTCTTCCGCGACCGCCTACAACTCGCTGATCCCCTTTGAGCAGGGTCTGGCTGTCAGCGTCGCCAACCTCGCGACCCTCCAGACGCGTGCAGTGAACAACGGTGCCGCCATCGCGCTTGAAGGACCGATGGCAACGGGCGGTGTAATGTGCCTCTCCTGCCACAGGGCCCATGCCTCGGGATTCCCCGAAATGACGAGATGGAACAATGAAAACGAGTTCATGATGAAGAACGGCTTCTATCCCGGCACCGATTCCACGGACACCGATTCCCGTGGCCTCGCCCGCGGCAAGACCGTTGCCGAGACGAGCGCTGCTTACTACAACAAGCCGATCACGGCATTCGCCACCTTCCAGCGCGTCCTTTGCAACAAGTGCCATGCGAAAGACTAACGCATGCTGAAGCAGTAGCAGTTCATGAGGAGGACCGGCGCTTGCCGGTCCTCCTTTTTTTCACACACGGGTTGTTTTTCCATTTTAAAAACAGCCCATTTGTAGTATAATGCAGGGCACTGCTGATCCGGCAGAATGTGTGCATCCGCATGAAATCCTTAAAAATAATTCTGATGGCCATGGCATTACTGACGGTCCTTATCAGTCCGGATAATACGGCTTCCGCGTTTCACTCGGGCGGCGTGGGCCCCTGCGACGCCTGCCATGCGATGCACAACGCATCCGGCCCGGCCGACACACTTTTAAAAGCCTCCGATGCGAGCTCAACCTGTCTGCACTGCCACGAACGCGCCGGCGACATCGGGCCCACAAAATATCATGTAAGCACATCCCCTTCCGACATGCCCCAGGGTTCGCCGCCCCGGCAGCTCACTCCGGGCGGAGATTTCGGGTGGCTCCGTAAGACCTACACCTGGACGCCCGCCGTGGCGCAGGCGCCCCTGGTCAGCTATGGGGACAGGCACGGCCACAATATCGTGGCGAACGACTATTTTTACGCGCCTGATATGATCAATGTTTCTGCCCCCCAGGGCACATACCCGGCAACAAGTCTTACCTGCATCAGTTGTCACGATCCGCACGGAAAATACCGCAGGAACTTTGACGGCACATCCGCCGCAAGCGGCGCTCCGATCGGAGGCTCCGGATCCTATTCCACCAGCAATGACCCGCTGCCCAATTCTTCGGTCGGCTCCTACCGGATGCTCGGCGGGAGGAATTATCAGCCGAAATCACTCATCGGCAACTTCTCCTTTCAGAACGACCCACCGTATGCCGTGGCCCCGTCCGAGTACAACAGGTCCGAGGCAGTCACCCAGACGCGGGTGGCCTACGGCTCCGGAATGTCGGAATGGTGCCAGAATTGCCACACAACCCTGCATACGATAACCAGTTCAGGCACCCCCTCAGCACCGGTGACGCACCCTGCGGGGAGCATTGCCAGGCTCGGCTTGACATCATCCGGCAATTATAATACCTACATAAAAACGGGCGATTTCTCGGGGACCGCCGCCGCGTCCTTTCTTTCCCTGGTCCCCTTTGAAGAAGGGACCAACAACTATGCCCTGCTCAAATTGCACGCAAAGAGCGATGACACCTATCTCACCGGACCCGATTCCACGATTGCTCAGGTGATGTGTCTCACCTGCCATCGGGCGCATGCCTCGGGCTGGGACGGCGCCGCGCGGTGGAACACGAAAACGGACCTGATCGTTTCGAGCGGTTTCTATGCCCAGGAGGGCCAGACCTACCAGCCCTACGGACAGGGGAGAGCGGAAGTCGAGGCGCAAAGGGCCTATTACGAATTGAAGGCGGACCGCTTCGCCGCGAACCAGGGGCAGCTCTGTGAGAAATGCCATACGGGGGCCCTTCCATGACCCTGGCCGGACGGATGAGACCGTATATCTTCCTGACGCTGGCGCTCATGACCGGCTGCCAGTCTCTCGCCGTGCAAACGAAACCCGTGCTCGAAAATGAAGGCGACGTGCTCGTCTATGCCCAGCCTTTTGCGCAGGAGGCCGAGCGCCTCGGGTTCTCCCTGGAGGGAGTTTCGGCGATGCGGGAGGACGGCGCCGGGTTCCCGCTGGCGCTCCTGGTACGTGACTTTTCGCGTACCGGAATGAAGAGGCAGCGTCTTATTGCCGCGGGCCGGCTTCCCGAAGGGGCGTATAGCGGCCTGCTCTTCAAAGTCAAAAACGCCTTTCTGAAGACCGACGAAGGGAGCGCCGCTCTCATGATACCCGAGGCGCCGGTCAAAAGGGACTTTCCCTTCAAGGTGGAGCGGAATAAGGCCCTGGTCCTGTCGCTGCTCTTGCAGTACGCCGGGTCTATAACGGACGGCGTTCAGTTCAAGCCGGCCTGGTACATCTCCGTCCCGCTCCGGCCGATCGCCGGCCTTGCCGGGTATGCGTCGAACCACAGTCTCAATGCCGTCACCGTCTTCGATAAGGTAAATCAGGAGGTGACCGGCGTTATCACGACCGGAAGCGGCCCCGCTGGAATGGCCCTCGACAAAAGCCGTAACAGGCTCTACGTTGCCTTGTCGAACGACGACGCCGTCGAGGTGGTCGATGTGACGGAAGGGAGTTCCCTGGCCACGATCAGGCTGCTCCAGGGAGACGCCCCCGCTGAGCTGGCGCTCACTCCCGATGGACAGACGCTTTTGGCGGTGAACACCGGTTCCGACACCATAAGCTTCCTGGACACAACCGCCATGGTGGAGCGCGGCAGGACCGGCGTGGGCAAACGGCCCCGTTCCGTGCTGATCGAAAAAACGGGCAGAAAGGCCTATGTCTTCAATGCCCTTTCCAACAGCATCTCGGTCGTCGATATCTCCGCCAAGGCGGTCATGGGCGAGATCGCCACGGGACCCGAACCGATACGGGGGCAGTTCAACCGCGCGGGCGACCGGCTGTATGTGGCCCATGCGGAGTACCCCTACCTCTTCATCATCGACCCGGTGTCGTTCACCATTGCCCGGCGTGAGTTCGTGGGCACGGGTGTGCGGTCTCTCAAGCTCGACGCTCGGACCGACCTGCTGTACATCGGGAAAAAGAACGATACGGCGATCGGGGTCTACGATCCGCTTACCTTCAATGCCGTGGATTATATTTCAACCGGGGGAGCGGTGGATTACATGACCATTGACGGTGAAGGCAATAATCTCTACCTGGTCATTGCGGAACGAAAAATGGTGATGATCGTGAACCTGATCAATACCAGGAACGTCTCGGAGCTCGACGCCATTGACGGTCCTTCCTGGGTCACGATGATGGGAGAACGATAGGATGCGCTTTCCCGGACCATGCGGCCCGCGAGGCTGGTGGCTCGCATCTTTCGCGGGGATTTTTTTTTTGCTGCTCCCGGAAGCGGTCTTTGCCGACAGGATAAGCGGCGCCGTGGACTGGACCTACTCGGATCTTGATACCGTGTCAAAAGACGCCGCCGGATCTTCTTCCAATCAGGAGATCCGCTCCTTCATACAGTTGTACAACCTGACTATGGACAAGGACATCTTTCCGATGCTGAAGTTGTCTGCCAGCGGCACGTTCCAGAAAAACGATGCGGACGTTATCCTGAGCGACTCCCGTAATTCATCCTCCTCGACGCTTACAAGGCCGAGCATCGACCTCAGGCTGAACAATCCGGTGTTGTCCATGGGCGTGGGATTCAACCGGGTGACCACCGAAAGCACCGCCTCGGGCGTCCGGGGCCCCACGCTGTTGAGCGACGCCTATCACGGCTATGTGGGCTGGAAACCCTCCGAATTGCCTACGGTGAATGTGTCGCTGACCAGGTCCAACAGCTATGACCAGGACCGCGCGTCTCAGGATATAGGCACGGACCAGGTCGCCCTGTTTTCCCGCTATGAGCCGCTCAGGGGCCTCGAGCTGCAGTATCAGGGAAGCGCCATAGACACGACAGACCATATCCGGGACCTGGAGACGAAGATCCTTGCCAACAGCGGAAGGATATCCTATATGGACCGCTTTTTTAAAGACCGGGTTTCGTTCTCCACGCAATATGATGTCGCCCGCAGCACGACCGAGACCGTCGCAGGCGGCGCGGCAACGGGGACGGTGCCGTTCCAGGTGTTCGCCTTTGACGGACTTTTTGCCGGAAGCAACATCCCCAATACCGTCCAACTGGTCTCGACGCCGTTTTTGATCGACAATAATGTAAGCGTCGCGAATTCCAACGCCGTCAACATCGGGTCCGCCCCGTTCACGGCCCCGCCGCCGCAGGACACGTCGCTCAGGAATATCGGCCTCCGGTTCGGCGCCGCCACGGAAATAAATACATTGTCGGTCTGGGTCAATTCCGGGACCAATTTTCTCACGCCGGCCGTGGCCGGCTCCTTTTCCTGGGGGATCTATACAAGCCCGGACAATCTGAACTGGAGCCTGTATCAGTCCATAACCCCGGCGCCCTATGAGGTCAATGCGGCCCTCCCCGGAGTCGGCCGGTTCGAGCTGTCCTTTCCGGCCGTGCAGACTCAATACATAAAGGTCGTGGTCAGTCCGCTCCTGCCGGTCGGAGAGGCGATCCTGTTCCCGGTCGTTGCCGTGACCGAACTTCAGGCCTTCCTGTCGAGGTCCGCCGCTGACGTGCAGGGGAAGACTTCGGGAATGAACCAGGCTTTTTCGCTGTACACAAAGATAAACCTGTTGAACAACCCCGCCTTATTTTACGATTTTTCCTACTTTGCATTCGAAGCGAGTTCCGAGGGCTCTTCGGTGCGGAGATCCACCACGTCGAACGGCCTGTCGCTGTCCCATCGGTTCAGCCGGGTATTCTCCGGAACAGCGAGGGCGGAACGGGTGGACGGCTCCGACCCCCTCCCTACGGGGCACACGGTGACGTATAACTATAATGCGTCGCTCCAGGCATCTCCCCTGCCCACGCTCCGCCACAGCCTGGGGTACGGCGTCGGCATTCGCGAGACGCCGACCGGACGGTCGAATTCGAACTCGGTGTTTTTAAGCAACACAGCCGAGCTCTACGCGAACGTCAGCGCCTATCTCAACGCAGGGCTGAGCACCGCTGTCCAGGAAACGGGCCAGAAAAGCGACGCGGAGACCTACTCCTATGGCATCGGTCTTTCGCCGACAAAGAAGCTGACCCTGGCCCTGAGCGCCACGGACCAGGAAACCATCCAGAAAGGCGGCGGATTGCCGGAAGCTTCGATCGTATCGAGGCGTCAGGACGTGAGCGCGTCGTATGTGCCCTTCAGCACCCTGTACCTCACCGCCGGCATAGGCCGGGTATCGCAGAATTCGCAGAACAGTACGCTTCAGAACTACGGCGTAAATTGGTCGCCGTTTCCCGGCGGAGCGCTCCAGTTCAGTTTTGGTTATAGTGAGAGCCTGAGCGACCAGGATAATTCCGTCGTCCGGGTCGCACAGCCGGGCGTGAGGTGGATCATATCCAGGTGGGCGTCAATGGGCGCTTCGTATATTTCCACGGAGAACATTTCAGATGCCGGAAGAACGGACACGAGAGTGGTCTCCATCAACTTCAGGGCGCTTATTTAGCCAAGAGGAGAATAGGGTGACGATGAGAAAAATCATGCCGGTCCTGATGTTTGTCCTGCTGGCAGCCTGCGGCAATACGAATTCCAACGTGTTTCGCGACCCGGAAATGGATTTCGGTGTCATCCAGAGCGTCGCCGTCCTGCCCTTCGCGAACCAGACGCGGGAGCAGACCGCGGCGGACCGGGTGCGGGACGTATTTGTGAACAAACTTTTATTCACCGGTGGAATCTATGCGGCCCCCCTCGGCGAGGTGAAGCGGGGGGTCATGAGGGCGGCGATTGCCGATCCGACGGCCCCCTCCCCCGAAGAGGTCGTAAAGTTCGCCGCAATCGTGAAAGTGGATGCCGTCATCACGGGCGCCGTGAGGGAGTACGGCGAGGTGAGATCGGGGACCGCGGTTTCGAACGTCATCGCCATAAGCGTGCAGATGCTCGAAGCGCAAACGGGAAAGGTTGTCTGGTCCGCTTCCTCCACCAAGGGCGGCGTCACCATCGGGGATCGCCTCTTCGGCGGGGGCGGTGAGCCCATGAACAACGTTACCGAGAAGGCTGTTGATGAAGTTATTGATAAACTCTTTAAGTAAGGCGCGCATCATTGCCGGCCTTGGTTTTCTTTTCCTCGCCGGCTGTGCGGGTTCGCAAGGCCCTGTGCTGACGGCCCCGGCGCCGGAAATGCGCCTCCTCGTGGCTGTGATGCCTGTTGAGAACCAGAGCGGTACGGCCGCGCCCCTGGATGAAATCCGTGCTACGCTTATCGACAACCTGAAAAGACAGGGGGTCGAAGTCCTCGACGACGCGGCCCTGGAGCAGTTCAGGGAAAAACATCGCGTGCGTTATACGGCGGGGCTGGATACCGCTACTTCGGAGGCCTATAAGAACGAACTCGGCGTTGACGCCGTCCTCATTACCGTTGTGGACCTCTATGGTGAACTCCCCCCGCCCAGGATATCCCTGCTGTCCAGGCTGGTTTCCACGGGGGCCAAGCCGTCGATCCTGTGGATGGACAGCGTCGCGCTCACCGGCGATGATTCGCCGGGGCTCCTCGGACTCACCAGGATAGAAGACCCGTTAAAACTACGGGAAAAGGCCATGGCCCAGTTGTTCGGGTCGTTGGCCGCGCATCTCACGGGCGGCAGACTCTCTGATGGCGCACGGAAAACCTTCCAGCCGAAGTCGGCCTTCCGCTCGCCGGTCGTGGGCAAGGACTTGCGGGAAAATTTTGTCTATTTTGCGCAGGGTCGTTCCGGCGGAGACGACCACGCGGGCCTTGCCCGGATCGAGGTGGCGCTCAGTGAGGTCAGCGGCAATACTGTCAATGTGGAGTATGCCGTCACAGGCGGCACGGCGGAGGAAGGGAAGGATTACACGGTGGGGGGAAACATCCTGACCTTCGCCCCCGGTGAAACGAAAAAAACCATCGATATCGAAATTAAAAACAACGGCGTCTACAGCGACGACAAAACCATCGAGGTAAGCCTCAAGAGTGCGAAGAACATCGTTCTCGGCGGCACCGCGACGCATATCTACACCATCATGAACACAACCCCCATGCCCGCCGTGACGTTCACCCCGGCGAGCCAGCAGGTCCTGGAGAGCGCGGGTACGGCGATCATTACGGCCGAGCTCTCGGCAGTGTCCGGCAAGGACGTGAGCGTGCCGTTCTCCGTCTCCGGTACGGCCAAAACGCCGGGCAACTACACCGTAACGCCGGGCCCGCTCGTGATCAAGGCGGGGATGAAAAGCGCGGCGATCACGCTGAATCTGACGGACAACGGGATCAACGAGGACGACAAGACCGTCCTCGTCAGCATGGGG
>JAXIPA010000158.1:0-35236 GCA_045403145.1 Nitrospirota bacterium
TGTTTTGATTTATTCGTCGCAAGGCAACTACGATTCCGGACACCCTGCACTACGCAAGCTCGTAACCGCTGGGCGCAGGCAAGCCGGAATGACGTCAAAAGAAGGACCCGTTCATTCCGAAATCCGCAATCCGAAATCGAATCACCCCAGCGTGAAATACACCGTCGCCCCTTTTCCCGGCTCCCCCTCGGCCCATACCCTGCCGCCGTGGCGGCGGACGACGCGCTCGACGATCGTGAGGCCGATGCCTGTGCCCTCGAACTCCTCCGCTGTGTGGAGGCGCTGGAACGGCCAGAACATCTTTTCTGCCAGGGCCTGGTCGAACCCGGCGCCGTTGTCTTTCACGTAATACACGGTTTTTCCGTCCTGTCCGGTAGATCCGAATTCTATGCGCGCGTTCGCCGTTTTGGACGTGAATTTCCAGGCATTCCCGAGGAGGTTCGAAAGGACCACCTCGATCAGCCGGGGATCGGCCGAAGCTTTAAGGCCCGGCTTGATCTCCACGTCCACATTCCTTCCGGGACTCGCTTCGCGCAAATCCGCGATCACGGACGAAGCCTTCTTGCTCAGATCCGTTTCGATCAGGTCCATGTCCTGCCGGGAGATCTTTGACAGGCGCAGGAGTTCGTCGATGAGCCGGGTCGCCTTCCCGGAGCCGCCCTCGATGCGGGCAAGATAGTTCTTGCCCTGGTCGTCGAGCTTGTCCGCATAGTCCTCGCCGAGGATCTTCGCGAACCCCGCCATGGTCCGAATCGGCGCCCTGAGGTCGTGCGAGATGGAGTAGATGAAGGATTCCATCTCCTTGTTCGCGGATTCAAGCTCCACGTTCCTGGCCGCCATGTCTTCGCTCAGTTTCAAGAGGTCCTGCTCGGCCTTCTTGCGGTCGGTGACGTCATGAACCATCCCAACGGACCGGATTATCCGGCCCGATGAATCCCGGAAGTGCGTGCATTTCTCATGCACGATGTGTATTTCGCCGGTGTCCTGGCGGATGACCCGGTGCTCGATCTCGTACGTGTCCCTGCCCTCGCGCAGGGATGAAGAATACGCGGCGTTGACGGCTTCACGGTCGTCCGGATGGACCGCTTCAAGGAATGCCTCGTAAGTCGCGCCGAACTCCTGCGGCTTGAGGCCGAAGATCCGGTATACCTCGTCCGACCAGGACAGGCGGTTGTTCCCCAGATCAAGCTCCCAGCCTCCGAGATGAGAAATCTCCTGCGACCTGTTCAGACGCTCCTCGTTTTCGCGCAGGGCCCGCTCGGCCCGCACCCGATACAAGGCCTCGATAATAGCCGGCGCCAGCGCTTCAAGTGAATCCAGATCCTCCTGGCGATATCCCCCGTCCCGGTTGCCGACGGAGATCATGCCGATAGTCCGGCCGCGGTGGACCAGCGGCACTCCGAGAAATGCTTTGAGGGGCGGATGGCCCTCGGGCGTGCCGATGCTGTCAGAATGTGAAGTGGGGTCGTTCGTGAAGAAGGACGTCCCGTCGAGCAGCACCCGTCCGTAAATGCCGTGGAGCTTGAAATCGCCCGGAGGCCTGCGATGACCCGTCTTGTCCACCATCGTGCACGCTTCCCAGCCGGGGTCGCTGATTGCGGTGTCATGCATCATGCCGTCGGCGCCGAGCTCGCCGATGAAGCCGAACTTGCTTCCGGTGAGCTCCTCCGCGACTCTCAGACAGGTCCGCCCCAACGCTTCATCCGACTCGGACTTGAACGCTTCCTCGAAGATTGCCGTGATGCCTCTCAGAACGGCATTGTGACGCTTTATCTCCTCCTCGGCCTTCTTGCGCTCGGCGATTTCGTCCCGCAATTCAGCGCTCGTTTCCTCGGCCTTTTTGCGGGCCTCCACGGCGTCTTCCATGAGATTGAGGGCGGCCACGCGCGAGGCCCGAATAGATTCATTTGCGGTCCGAAGTTCCGTTGTGCGCTGCTCGAGCTCGTCAAGGGCCTTTCGCATGGCTCCCTGGGAAAGCCGTTTCTCGGAGTCCGACTGGTGCTTATGGAGCGCCATCTCGATGTTGGTCGTCAGTTCTCTTTCCTCGAAGGGTTTGAGGATGTAGCCGAAGGGCTCGCTCAGCTTTGCCCGTTCAAGGGTGGCAGCGTCGGAATGGGCCGTCAAGTATATCACCGGAACGTCGAGCCGGCTGCGGATCTCTTTGGCCGCTTCAATGCCGTCCATCCTGCCCTTGAGCCTGATGTCCATCAGCACGACCCGCGGTTGCAGGCGGAGCGCCGATTCGATCGCGTCTTCCCCCGTCGCCGCGGTCCCGACAATCTCATACCCGAGCTGCACGAGCTTGGCGGCCAGGTCAACGGCGATGATCGCCTCGTCTTCGACGATCAGAACGGTTTTGTTATTCATGGATCAATCCTCATGACTCTTCATTCGCCTTGACTCTTGCAATCCCTTTAACTCCCCCCGGCCCCCTCTTACCTTAAGAGGGGGTATATTATCCCTCCCCTTATTTTAAGGGGAGGTTAGGTCGGAGCAACTACCGGTTCTCCTCGAAATCCGTCCGATACCTCGGCGATTCGCCGGCCCTGGCTCGCAACTCGTTAATTTCCTTCTTCAATTCCACCATGCGCATCTCACGGCCTACGGCGACGCTGTTAAAGCGCGCCAGCTCTTCATTCGCCAGCCGCAGCTCTTCGACGCGCCGACGAATTTCCTCCTCCGCCCGCTTGCGCTCTGTGATATCGAAAGCGTAGATGCGAGCGACGTTGAACCGGGGGACGAGCTGCACGGTTGCGCCGAAGATCCTGTCTTTTACCGATACATCGCGATACAGGGTCGCCTCTTGCTCCTTCTCCAGATCCCGCAAAATGTCGTCCATATCATGAGGGAGAAAGACCGAGGCGTCGTCCCTGTCCATCCCGAGGCTTTCGAGGACCCGTTGCGTGGCGGCGTTGTAGAAGATGACCTTGCCGTACGCGTCCACTTCTAAAACGGGATTCGGGTTCAGTTGCGGGAACGAGGCGAGATGTCTCGTGCGTTCCTCAGCGCGTTTCAGGTCCGTGACGTCGTTATAGGTAACGACGACCCCCTCGATGCGGTTGTCAGCGGTGCGGTAGGGGAGCGTGGTGCGGACGTACCATGTCCCGTTGATCCTGAGCTCCTTCGTAACGGGCACAAGGGTCTCGAGGATCGTCTGAGCGTTGGCGATGAGGTCGGGGCCGAGGTTCTCCTGGGACATGTCGATGATCGGGCGGCCTACATCCGAGGGGATCAGCATGATGAGTCTCGACATCGCGGGCGTGAAACGCTTCACGCGGAAGTTCGTGTCCAGAAAGATCGTGGGAATGTTCGTGCTCGCCAGGAAGTTGTTCAGGTCGTTGTTCGTCTCGTCCTGCTCCTCGATCTTGCCCTGGAGCTGCGAGTTCACGGTGATCAGCTCTTCGTTCAGGGACTGGAGTTCTTCGCGGGAGGTTTCGAGCTCCTCGTTCGCCGCCTGCAATTCCTCGTTCGAGGACTGGAGCTCCTCGTTCAGGCTTTTTAACTGCTCGATGTGGCTCTGAAGGTCCGCTCTCGTGGCTGAGAGCTCGTTTTCGAGCTGGTGGATCGCTGTCTCCTCGATGACCGCGGCATCGGCCTGCTCCGCGGCCTCCTCCTTTGAGGGCGCGCCCTTTTCCTGGAAAACCACGATAGAGAGGTTCTCCGCGGCCTTCGTGAACCGGAGCGAGACCTGTCTTTTCCGGTTGTCGTCTCCGGCCACGCTCGTACTGATGACCACCGGCCTGTCTTCCCGGCCCGACCGGTAGAGCGCTCCGCGTATTCTGGTCCGGAGGTTCTCGGGTAAAAGCTCCAGGAGGTTCTGCGTCGGAACGCCCCGGGGCTGGCGCAGATATTTGTTCGTGGGGCCGTTGTGGTATATGATCTCGTAATTCTGGTCTATAGCCACGGAAGCCGGCCCGTATTCTTCAAGCAATTTTTCCTGGATGATCTCCATGACAGACGGGCCCTGCTCCGTCATTTGCGTTTGCCTGGCTGACGGCGCCTGACGTTCCGTTGCATAGGGGACTGAGATGGGCAGTCTCGACGCGGGCTTTGTCTCGAGCTTCCGGTAGATGCGGCACTGTTTGCGTCCGATGCTCTTGAAGAGCGCGCTCTTTCTGCCCACGGTCTCCGCGTTACCGAGGAAGAGGAAGCCTCCGTTGTTCAGAGCGTAATGGAAAAGCGTTACGCATTTTTCCTGGGCCTCGGGCTCCAGGTAGATCATGAAGTTCCGGCAGATGATGAGGTCGAGCTTCGAGAAGGGCGGGTCGGTCAAAAGGTCCTGCCTGGCGAAGACCACGCACTCCCGCACGTTCTTATTGATGATGAGGCAGTTGCCGTCATCGGCTGACGTGAAGTACTTCTGCACGTACTCCTGCGGAACGTCAGCGCTGATGCTCGCGGGATACCTGCCCTCGCGCGCCCGCTCCAGCGCGCGGTCGTTCACGTCCGTGGCGAAGACCTGGACGTCCCGCTTTTTCCCGGCGACGTCGAGCTCGCGGAGGAGCATCATGGCGATGGAGTAGGCCTCTTCGCCCGTCGCGCTCGCCGGGGTCCAGACGCGGACCGGAAGGTTCGTGTTCTCGGCAACTATCTTCCTGACCGCCTCCAGGTTCAGGGCCTTCCATGCCACCCGGTCGCGGAAGAAGGAGGTGACGCCTATCATGAGATCGGAGGCAAGATGCGGAGCTTCGGCATCATTTGCCGAGATGAAGTCAAGGTAGTCCTTGACCATGGAAATGCCGTGGAGGTACATGCGTCTCTTGATCCTTCGGCTGACCACGCTTTTTTTGTAATGGTTGAAGCGGGAACCCGTCTTCTCCTGGAGAAGCCTGAAGAACGCCTCGAACTCTTCGGGTGTGATGGGCTGCTCGCGGGTTACGGCAGGGGCGCCGATGCCCTGGACCTTCAGGAGTTCGCGGCAGATGCCCTCGGGAGAAAGGACCGCGTCAGCCTGGCTGGTCGCGATGGCCGCGAGCGGCATGCTGTCGTATCCGGCGGTCTGGGGGTCCTGGACGAACACGGTACCGCCCGCGGACCGGACCGCCTGGCAGCCCCGGGCCCCGTCGGTCCCCGCGCCGGAGAAGATCACGGCAATGGACCGGTCGCCGGCGTCCTCCGCGAGCGAGGTGAAGAACTCGTCGATCGGAAGATGGAGGAGCCCCTCGGGATGCGTGGTAGTCTGAAAGAGGCCGTTCCGCAGGCGGACTTCCCTGCCCGGAGGAGAAAGGTAGAGCCTTCCGGGCTGCGCCTTGAGGCCGTTGGATATTTCCTGGATTACGAGAGAGGGTATCCTGGCGGAGAGCAGCTCCGGAAGAAGGCTTTTGTGTTTTGCCGACAGGTGCTGAATAAAGACCAGCGCGAAGCCGAAATCCTTCGGTAGCGCGGAAAGGAAGCGCTGGAGGGCTTCGAGGCCGCCGGCCGAGGCGCCGATGCCGACGATCAAAAAATCCTTACCGGGATTGTCAGGGGGTGTCATACTGTTCATAGTCTCAAGTCTCAGGTCTCAAGTCTCAAGTTTCGAGTCTCAGTTCTCAAGGTTTTATTTCTTGTATTTGATTCCCTTAATCTTCGATGTTCGTATGTAATTCATTAGTCCTGCAATCATTTTACTGATCTCGGCAGTCAGCATGTATAATCGGTCGAAAGTTTTGTCATCCAAATATTCTTGATCAACCGCAACATAAAGCTGTGCCTTCACTTCACCCGTCGAGCCCTTGGCCATGGACAAAAACTGCATAAACTCGCCCGTCCCGCTCCTCTCGAAACCTTCTGCAATATTGGACATAATTGATACGCTTGCCCGGCGGATCTGATCGCGAAGTCCAAAGTCTTTTAAGAAGGGTTCCTTTTGCGAAACTTTGTATATTTCCCGCGTTAGCTCTCTCGCTTTTTGCCAGGCTTCTATGTCCTCAAATCTCTGGAACGTGGCCATCAAAACCTCCTGAATATGAGTTTGTAGTCTCATGTTTCAAGTCTCAGGTTTGGTTGTTGTAGTTAGCTTGAGACTACAAACTTGAGACTTGAGACTGCTTTTCTTTACAGCGTAAAGAAAAAAGTCGCGCCTTTCTCCACCCCGCCTTCCGCCCAGAGCCTGCCGTTATGGCGCAGGATGATGCGATTCGCGATGGCGAGGCCTATGCCGAGGCCGGGAAACTCAGTCGCGGCATGAAGACGCTGGAAGGGCTTGAAGAGCTTGTCGCTGAATTTCATGTCAAAGCCCGCACCGTCGTCCCGGACGAAGAAAACCGTTTTTCCGACCATGTCAACGGACCCGACTTCGATTTGCGCCGTTTCATGCCCGCCCGTGAATTTCCACGCATTGTCGAGCAGGTTCCGAAGCACCACCTCCAGCATCGTCGGATCGCCCTTGACCTTGAGCGTATCGGCGATAACGAACTCCACCCGACGCTCTGGCGCTTTTTTCCGGAGTTCCCGGGCGATGACCTGCGCCAGGGGGCCGAGATCCACGGCCCTCTCGTGCAGTTCGCCCTGTGTCTGCCGCGCCATGTTCAGCATGGCTTCGATGAGCTGAGTCATCCGCTGACTGGCGGATTCCACCCGCATGAGGTAGTCCCTGCCCGGTCCCTCCAGCTTGTCTCCATAGTCCTCCAGTACGGCGCGCGTGAATCCCTCGATGCTCCGAAGCGGCGCCTTCAGGTCGTTTGCGACCGTGCGGGCAAAGGTTTCCAGCTCCCTGTTCACCGCGTCCAACTCGTATGCCCGATGTTCAAGCTCGGCGTGCGCCGCCCGCAGCGCCTCCTCTGCCCTCTTGCGTTCGGTGATGTCGCCGGCGATGGCCAGGACCGCGCTGACCGATCCGTTCGGATCGAGAATCGGCACCGAGCGCCACTGATAAAAACGCGGCGCGTCGTTTGCGGGAAGCACGAGTTCTCCGACATTTTCGCGGCCCGTGTCGAGCGTTTGACGCAAGAGCGCGTCCAATTGGGCCGCAGCCGCCGGGGGCAGGCCGATTTCCAATACGGTCTTGCCGGCAAACGCCTGCTGCGGCAGGCCGGTAATGCGGGCAATTACCGGATTCACGTACAGGTGACGCAGTTCGCGGTCGTGGAGCGCGATGCAGTCCGGACTGTTCTCGGTCAGTGTGCGGAACCGGTCCTCGCTCATGCGCAGCGCCCCTTCAGTCCTCTTGCGCTCGGTAATATCCCGAATGACAACCTGGGTGGCGGGTTTGCCGAGATAGGTGGCCGGCGTCGAGGTGGTCTCCACGTCTATCGCCTCTCCGTCGAGACGGAGGAGCTTCGTCTCCCGCAGCGGCGCGCGGATTTTCTGCTCGTAGCTTTTCCGCATTCGGTCTTCGATAACTTCGCGGTCCCGGACATGGACGAAGTCCAGCACCTTTCTCCCGACGAGGTCTCCGGCATCGGCAGCCTGGAAAAGCACCAGGCCGGCGCGGTTGACATAGACGATTTTTCCTTCGCAGTGCAACGCAATCGAGTCGGGTGACAGCTCGACCAGGGACCGGTAGCGCTCTTCGCTTTCGCGCAGGGCGGCTTCGGCCTTCTTCCGCTCGGAGATATCCCGGTCGAAGGCGAGGATGTATCTATGGTCTGTATATTCGAGCAAGCCGGCGCTGAGCTCGCACGGGAAAACAGACCCGTCCTTCCGGCGGTGGTTGATCTCCCTATTGATCCACTCTCCCTGCAGTATGCGCCGGATCAATTTTGGCGCCTCGCGGGCCGCGTCGAGGTCCGTGATCTTCATGCTTTCCATGTCGCGTATCGTGTACCCGTGCATTTCCGCCGCGGCCCTGTTCGCGGTCACAATCCGGCCTGCATCTTTCCCTTCGGCCTCGAGAATGAAAATGGCGTCGCCTGAGCGTTCGAACAGCGTTCTATAGCGTTCCTCACTCTGGCGCAGGGCCTCCTCGGCCCGCCTTCTCTCGGTGATATCGACCACCGCCGTCCGGACAGAACCTGCCTTGCCGTCGAGGTCCTTGACGGAGATGCTCTGGAGCTGCGCAAAAAAGGGAAGCCCTTTATTCTTTTTCAGACCGACCTCGCACGTCTGGCGTGCCTGATTGAGAAACGCATTTTTGAGGTGCGCGCGGAAAACGCGCTGATCGGCCGCATCGGCGAGGAAAAGGGAGAACGATTTGTTGATCAGCAGGCGTTTGCCGGTTCCGAGAAGGTCCGAGCCGGTTTGATTGACCTCCCGTATCAGGCCGCGGGCATCGAGCGTAAAATATCCAACCGGCGCGAAGTCATATAAGTCGGCGTATTTGCCGCGCGACGCATCGAGCTCCGCTTGAGCCCTGCGCAGCTCCTCGTTCTGCATCTCCAGCTCGATCTGGCTCGTGCCGAGTTCGGTGATGAGATGTTTCATGTCCTTTGACGAGAGTTCACGCAGCAGGTCCGTTTGCTTTCGGAGTTTTTCACGGGCCCTCCGGCGAAGCGCGGCGCCGGTCGGGGGCTTGGTTTTTTTCATGAGCGACCTTTTCGGGTTTCGAGTTGTAGTGTCAAAAATTTTTGCAACTATTCAGCATGTTCTCGATCCTAAAAACCAAAATCTGAGAAAAAGCTCTCTATCCGCAGATTTCGCAGATGACGCAGATTTTAAACCAGAATTCAGGCTTGATTTAATCTGCGAAATCGGCGTAATCTGCGGATAAAAAATGACCTGAGTAGTTACAAATTTTTTACCGCCCCTGATTAAACCATTCGAGGGCAGGCTCCGGACGCGGAGGACGCCGAGAACATCTTGGGAAATAAATCATTACAGGTTCCTGTGGATCTCTTCCCCTCTGTGCCCTCACGAACTTTTCTTTTTGAATTGTATTCCCGGTCTCTTGATCTCGCAGCAATGATGGGATGTCGTCGAGAATGACTTGTCCGCGATGGGAATTGCTTTAAGTTAATATATTTTGTGCGGAAAATCAAGCAGTTTGGTTTAAAAATTATAAACTTGAGACTTGAGACTGCGTTATCGCTATTGTGAGACTTGAGACTGCTTTTTTACAACGTAAAATAAAACGTCGCGCCTTTCCCGACCTCGCCTTCGGCCCACATCTTTCCGCCGTGGCGCTTGATGATGTGCTGCGCGATGGCCAGCCCGATGCCGATCCCGGGAAATTCGGCGTCCGTGTGGAGGCGTTGAAAGGGTTGGAAGAGTTTGTCGGCGAAAGCAATATTAAAACCCGCGCCGTTGTCACGGACAAAGCAGGTTTTTTTGCCGTCGACTTCTGCGACGCCGAATTCGATCTTCGCCGACGGATGATTGCTGGTGAATTTCCAGGCATTTTCGAGAAGATTCTTGAGAGCAACCCGCAGCATCTCACGGTCTCCCTTGACATTCACTCCGTCGGCGATGACGAAATCGACCCGGCGTTCCGGCTGCTTCCGCTGGAGGTCGCCGGCTATCTCTTGCGCGACTGCATGAAGATCAACGGTGTTTTCTGTCAGCTCCCTGCGGGTCAGCCTGGACATGGTCCACATGGCCTCGATGTACTGGTCCATTCGGCGGGTCGCAGCCTGTATCCGGCTGAAGTAATCCGCTGCCGTGGCGTCGAGCCGGTCCGCGTAATCCTCGATGATCGCCCGGGAAAAGCCTTCGATGGTGCGGAGCGGCGCCCGAAGATCGTTTGTGACAGTGAAGGAAAAGGCCTCAAGCTCTTTGTTGGCGGCTTCAAGATTGGTGTTGGTTTGCTTGAGCACGGTCTCCAGGGATTTGCGCGCGGTGATGTCCCGGGCAATCCCCTGGACAGCGACAGTGGCGCCAAGTTTTTTTACGGGCGTGACGTTGACCTCCACGTTATAGGGAGCGCCGGTGGCGTAGAGGAGCCGCAGCTCAAGCATGTCGATGCGGTTTCCGGACGAGGCGCGCTTGAAGGCGTCCATTGCTTTGGCCAGGTCCCGGGAATCGACATAGGAGTCGAAGGGGGTCCCTATGATGGCCTCGGGCTTGTAGCCGTACCGGTTGACGGCCGGGGAGACGTAAACGACGCGGCCCTGCGCGTCGAGCTGAAAAATAATATCGGCGCTCGTCTCGGCGATGCGCCTGAACCTCTCCTCGCTGTCCCGCAGCAGCGTCTCCATTTCCTTGAGGCTGGTGACATCGCTCATTGCCGAGCGGACGAATAACGGGCCCCCCTCTTCGGTCCCGGCGACGATGCTTTGGAGCCGGGCGTTGAACAAGGCCCCGTCTTGCCGCTTCAGCTTGAGTTCGCAGGCCGCACCCGCGCCGGTCCGCAGGACCGCAGCGCGGTGGTCGGCGAACGTCTTCCGGTCTTCGCCGTCCGCAAGGAAAAATGAAAAAGGCTTTTTGAGCAGTTCGCGCTTGTCCACGCCGATCTGGCTCGCTCCCGTCAAATTCACGTCCAGGATGACACCGCGCCGGTCGAACGTGAAATAACCCACCGGGGAGAAATCGTACAGGTCCGCATACTTGCGGCGGGAGGCGTCGAGCTCCGCCTGCGCTTTGCGGAGCTCCTCGTTCTGCATCTCGAGCTCGATCTGGTGCGTGCCGAGCTCGGAAATGAGGTGTTGGGTGTCCTTTGATGAGAGCTCGGGCAGGCGGCCGGCCTGCTCTTTGAGTTTTTTCAGCGCCTTCTTTCGAAGCGCGGCGATGGGGGGTGGGTTGACTTTTTTCATAAGCGGTGGTTTTTCCAGTGGAATGAAGCAAAAAAATGCGGATCGAAAGCCATAGGCTTCAGATCCGACATGAAAAGTATACCACGAATGAAAGGGGATTACCGGGGGACAGCTGCGAAGTTTCGAGTCTCAAGTTTATAGTCTCAAGTTAATCACAAAAAATAAAACCTGAGACTTGAGACCTGAGACTTGAGACTATATTTTCTGTCATTCCGTCACATCCTTCATAGCAAGCAGGGTCATCTGGGTCCCGATGTCGCGGTGATAGACCCGCCGGGCGTTCAGCAGCAGTTTTTTTCGTCCCACGCCCGGGAAATCATGCTCGACTTCAAAATCCTCGAAATGGGTATTTTCCGTGAGCACCTCGTCCAGCAGTTTTCTGAGCGCGGGGATGTCCCACTGCCTCTCGCCCAGTTCGTAGATGAGCCTGTTCTCGGTCTCTTCCTTCATGACCGCGAACATCCCGTAGAACGACCGGTTCGCCGATATCACCCGGAGGTCCGGATCGAGGACCACGAGCGGCTCCCGCACCGTGTCCACGATGCCTTCGGTATAGGTGAGGGCGTCCTGGAGCGCCTGCGCGCGCCTCTGCTCGGTGATGTCCACGAACGTGATGACCACGCCGTCTATGACGTTGTCAACGGTGCGGTACGGCAGGACCCGCGCCAGGTACGAGCGGCCGTTCTGGTGCCGGACGGTCTTTTCCTTCACGGCAAGGGTCCTGGCCGTTTCCGCCGCGTCCCTGAGGAGCTCGGGATAGTCCAGCCTGGTGACGATGTCGCTCAGGGGCCTGCCCACGTCGGTCTGGATGATGTTGATGATGTCCGCGAGCTCGGGCGTAAAGCGATTGATGCGCATTTCACTGTTCAGGAAGACAGTGGCGATCCGCGTATTGGAAAGGAGGTTCACGATGTCGTTGTTGGCCTGGGAAAGCTCGTCGATTTTGTTCTGCAGCTCGGTGTTCACGGTGACCAGCTCCTCGTTCATCGATTGGAGCTCTTCCCGCGAGGTCTCCAGCTCCTCGTTCGTGCTCTGCAGCTCTTCGATGGTGCCCTGGAGGCGCTCTTTCGTGGATTTGAGCTCGTGGTCCATGGCAACAAGTCGTTCGTCCGCTCCGGTCCGGGCCCGCGCTTTTGTTGCTTCCTTCCGGCCCCGGGGAGCGGCCTGTTCGTTGAAAACGACCAGAAGAAGTCCTTCCATATGGTCCGGCTTTTTTACATAGCGGACCTCGAGGTTGACGATCCTGTGGCCGTGGTCCGATTTTATCCGCAGTCCTTCGTAGACCACGTCCTTTTTCAGGCTGAGCGCTTTCCGGACCGCGGTCCTGAGCTCGATCCGTATCCCCTCGCGCGCCATTTCGAATAGATTGAGCGCGGCCTTGCCCGGGGGCGGCTCCAGGAAGGCGCCGGTGCGGCCGTGGAAATGGAGGATGTCCCCCTGATCGTTCACGACACAGGAGGGGGGCGCGTATTTTTCGATCAGGAGCTTTTCCATCATATCGCCGACCTGGACGTTGGCCGGCCGCCTGCCCTCGGGAGCGGTCTCCGCTTCCGCCTTGCCGGGCGCGTGAGCGGGGTAACGGTAGTCCACCGCGATTGCCGCGCGGCCTTCGATCTTCCTGGCGCGGAAGATCTTCCAGCGCCTGTCCAGGACGGAGAACAGGTCGAGGGTGTCGCCCACGGTTTCCGACGAGCCGAGGAACAGGACGCCCTCGGTATTCAGCGCGTAGCGGAACAGGGGGAGTAACTTTTTCTGGAGAGCGGCCCCCAGATAGATGAGGAGATTTCTGCAACTGATCAGGTCCATCTTCGAGAACGGAGGGTCCTTGACAAGGTTCTGAACGGCAAAGACCACCATTTCCCTGATGTCGTCCCTGATCCGGTATTGCGGGCCTTTTGCGACAAAGAAGCGGCCCAGGCGCTCCGGGGACACGTCCACGGTGATGCTGTCGGGGTAGACGCCGGCCCGGGCTGTTTCGATGGCCCTGCTGTCGATGTCGGTTGCGAAGATCTGGAGCTTGAAGTGGAGGCCCAGGTCCCGCATGCTTTCGAGCGCGATCATGGCGAGCGAATAGGCCTCTTCTCCGGTTGAGCATCCGGGGACCCAGATGCGGATCGCGCTTCCGGGGGGCTTGTTCTTGAACAGCCGGGGGAAGGCTGTCTGTTTCAGCATCTCGAAGGCCTCGGGGTCCCTGAAAAAGCTCGTGACCCTGATGAGCAGTTCGCCGGCGAGCGCTTCCACTTCGTGTTCGTTGTTGCGAAGGTAGGAAACGTAGTGCTCCAGCGTATCGATCTGATGAAGCGCCATGCGTTTCTCGATCCTGCGGATGATCGTGTTCTGCTTGTACTGGGAAAAATCGGTCCCTGTCCGGACCCTGATCAGGCTGTGGATTTTCTGCATCGCCTCGCCGGGCTTCTCCTCGGGCTTCTTCGGCGCTTTGAAGGCGCGCGAAAAGGCGCTTTTGGTGTAACGCAGCAAAAGCTCGGGCATCTTCTCGGGGGCGAGGATGTAATCGACAAGCCCCGTGGCGATTGCGCTTGCGGGCATGCCGTCGTATTTGGCCGTTTTGACCTCCTGGGCCAGGACCAGCCCGCCCTCGCCCTTGACGGCCCGCAGGCCGAGGGTCCCTTCCGTGCCGGTGCCGGAGAGGATGATGCAAATGGCCTGCTCGCCCTTGTCCCGGGCAAGGGACCGGAAAAAGAAATCGATGGGACGGCGGATGCCGTGGTATGCGGAGGGTTCCAGCAGGCGGAGCGTGTTGTCCTGGACTGCCATGTCCCGGTTGGGCGGGATGATGTACACGTGGTCGGGTTTGACCTGCATGCCCTCTTCAGCCTGCACGACCTCCATGGCGGTGTACCGCTTCATAATGTCGGCCATGATGCTTTTGCGTTCAGGAGAAAGATGGGGGATCAGGACAAAGGCCATGCCGCTGTCCGGGGGCATGTTCTTAAAGAATTCCTCAAAGGCCTCGAGCCCGCCCGCGGATGCGCCGATGCCGACGATGGCGAAGCCGTTTTTTTTGACGTTTGCCAGGGCCGGCCCCGGTGGGGCCGGGGGAGAGGGTTTCAGGGCTTTTTTGGGACTACCTGCGCGGTGCGCGAGCGCTGGTTTTTTTGCGGCTATTTTTTTTGTTTTCGGTTTTTTCGCGGCCATGTCGTAATAGTATAGGAAAACGGGGGGAAATGCAATGTGGAGGGCCGCCGTGTGGAGGGCCGCCGAAAAAAATCTGGTAATGCTTCAGTTGCTGGGTGTTCTTGGTAGCCGCACCCTTTAGGGTGCGATTCTTTCGAGATGCCGGCGTTAGCAGCGCTTCGGCAAATGCCAATAACGCAGGCTAAAGCCTGCGCCTACCGTTTCGCCAATTCCACACCCAACGTTTCGAAAAATCCCGTGCGGAATGCATCTTTCACTGGCTCAAGAGATATGTCGCGTCCTAGCTCCTGCTTGATGCACGTCACCCCGCATCCCGCGCCGCCTCCAGGGATGACCTCCACTTCGAGCGCGGGGTCGTATCCGATCAGGATGGACCCGTGCTGCAGAAACGCGTTGGAGAGTCGCCTCTGTGCGCTGCCGATGATCTTTTTACCGTCCACGACGATTTCATACCATGAAGGAGATGAGAAGCAGCAAGGGTCCTTGTCCTTCTTATTCACGAGCGCAGCATGAGGCCCCCCGCGCGAGACCATTTCGGCATCGATCCCGAGGTTCCGAAGGCCCGCGAGAAGCCCGGAGGCAATGACTTTGTATGCGCCGTGCACGGTGGGTGGGAAGAGGGGGTTGTCGGTTCGCGCGACAACACTGTAGGTCAGCTCATTATTATGCAGCACGGCCCTGCCGCCGGTGACGCGCCGTACGATGTCGAAGCCGAGCCGTTTGCAGGCGCCGGCATTTACCGCTGATTCGATCTTCTGGAACCTGCCGAGGGAAATGGCAGGGGGGTCCCAGGTGTAGAACCGGAGCACCGGGGGTGTTTCTCCCGCCTGCGCACGGGCGAGGAGGTCTTCGTCGATTAACATATTGCGGGCGGCGGTGGAAGGGCCGGAATCGATAAAACGCCAGGAATTCATAAATGTACCTGATGATCCACCCTCCCCTTCAAGGGGAGGGACGGGGTGGGGATGGGTCTTCATTCTCAAATAATGCCCTCCAGATACATTCTTGCACTGCATCAATCCGCGTCAAAACCTCATGATTCCAAAACCTCAAGACCCGGAACCCCGACTTTTCAAGGGATGCTGTTCGATTTGTATCACTACATTCATCACTATGTTGTCCACCGTCTACCTCTACAACAAGTTTCTTTTCGAGGCAGACGAAATCAAGTATATACTGTTCGAATGGATGTTGCCGCCGGAATTTGCATCCGTTAAATTGTCTCCCTCGTAAAATGCCCCATAATTTTCTCTCCGCGTCCGTCATATTATTGCGAAGGTTACATTGCAGCTTATGATTAAGAATGTATTTGTTTGTCTGGCCACGCATGTTAGAAACCCATCCCCCACCTGACCTCCCCCTTGAAGGGGGAGGGAAAAATCAAAGCTCCTTATTATGTTGTTACTCAGTACTTTGAACTCTGAACTTTATTTATCCGGGTATAACTGCGGTTCATTATTCGGCCTGGTCTTGAAGCGGCGATAGGACCACATGTACTGGTCCGGCATTTCTCGCACCCACTGCTCGATCCGGCTGTTCATGTACTTTGCGTCCGCGACCGGATCATCGGTCGGGTAGTTTTCAAGGGGAGGGAGCATCCGCACTTCATACCCGCCGCCCGGGACGATATGGCTGATGCAGGGAATGACCACTGCGTTCGTCGTCGCGGCGATGCGGGACAGGGCAGTGACCGTCGCAGCGGGAATGCCGAAGAAGGGGACGAAGACACTCGCCTTCTCTCCCATGTCCTGGTCGGGAAGATAATAGAACGGCCTGCCTTCGCGGATCATGCGGATGATCGGTTTGAGGCTGGCATGCCGCTCCACGACAACCGCGCCGAACCGGCCGCGCCGTTGGAAGAGGTATTCGAGCAGAGGGTCCCGGGCCTTGCGGTACATGCTGACGAAGTTTTTCTCGAGGGCTGCGCGCATGCCTCCTATGTCGAGGCCGAGAAAATGGGGCGCCAGCAGGATGACGTTTTTGCCGCTCGCATAGGCGCTTTCGAGGTGTTGATAGCCGCGCAGCGAGATGAATTTTTTGATGCGCCGTTGAGGCGCGAACCAGACGACGCTCAGGCTGAGCGTGGCATAGCCGCTTAACTGGAAATGCCGCCTCACGAGCCTGCGGCGTTCATCGCGGGGCATCGCGGGGAAGCAGAGTTCGAGATTTCGCTCCGCGAAGCGGCGGGAACGAATGGGGAAGAGGGAGAGCAACGCACCCACGGAGGTGCCGAGGTACCAGAGCACGCGACCCGGCATCCAGCTCATAACGAGCATGAGAGCCAGGACCGGCCACGCGTACCAGTACCGGGGGTTGAGGAAGGTTTTGAGGGTGATGGGTGGCATAAGAGAAAAAAATATTTACCGCAGAGTGCGCAGAGGACGCAGAGATAAACCCGAAGAGACCGGGGAAATGGGCATAAGAAGTCTATATGTCTATTCTTCTCTTATTTTTCCGGGTCACGCTTTTTCTCTGCGATCTCTGCGCCCTCTGCGGTGAAAATTCTTTCCACAAAAAAGCCTGAGAATCATCCGATCCTCAGGCTTTTGCTTTTTTATCCGCGCACGGCGGATGGGTTACGAGCCTCAGCCGCCGCCCCAGGAATGCCCCCCGGTGCTGCAGACCGCGCCGCTGCCGCCCGATGAAAATTTGGAAACGAGCTTTCTGGCCTTCTTTTCATTGCAGTATGGACAGGCCGTATCGTCCGCCTTTGCGGTCATGGACTGCAGAAGCACGAAGTCCTTGCCGCAGGCCCCGCATTCATATTCGTAAAACGGCATGGTAAATCTCCTTTCAAAAAATGATGCGATGCAATTAACACCGGCAGCGCTCTCGCGCGCCGAAAACGTAAAGTATAATACTCATGGCGCAGAACCCTGTCAAGGCAAAAAGTGTGGGCACGGCACCCACAAAACCGGAAAACATGAGCCAGTCGGGGTGTACGAAGTACGCCAGGGGCAAATCCGCAATCGCCAATCCGCAATCGTTACAATCGTTCCCACTGTTTCGTATCGGGATTGAACGCCTCGCTGAAAGCCGTTACTTCTTCCTTCAACCCGACCTCGTAGCCTTCGTTCAAACCGTAGTTCACGAGCATCTTGATCGAGCGAAGGGAGCTCAGGCTGTTGCCGCCGATCTTCACTGCGAGCCGGGATGCCTCTTCGTCGAGCGCGTCAACAGGGACCACCTTGTTCACGAGCCCGATCCGGAGCGCCTCCTCGGCGTCAACGGTCCGTCCGGTGAAGAGCAGCTCCTTGGCGCGGCCGACGCCCACGGTCTTGTACAGCCTCTGCGACGAGCCGAAGATGGGCGGCACGCCGAACTGTGCCTCGGGGAACGAAAAGACCGCGTCCGTTGACGCGATTCTGATGTCGGCCGCAAGCGCAAGGCCCAGGCCCGCGCCCGTGGTTTCTCCCTTGACCGCGGCGATCACCGGAACGGGAAGGCCCTCAATGTGCTTGAGCAGGTTATACCCAACTTCGGCAAAGTGGCCCGCCTCTTCCTTGGACATCTTCATGAACCCCGCGTAATCGATTCCGGCCGAGAAGTTCGCACCCTTTGCCGTGAGCAGTACTGCGCGGAGATCCGCTTTGGACGAGATCATGTCGCTCACGGTCCTGTTCAATTGAGACAGCACGTCCCTGTCCAGAAAATTATCTGGCGGGTTGTCGATGGTGACGGTGCTGATCCAGTCCTTGCACTGTATGCTTACGCATGCGTTTGACATTGCTTACACCTTTCTTTACCACGAAGACACTAAGACACGAAGAAAAGCTTTTTTGGTGTTCTTAGTGCCTTGGTGCCTTTGTGGTATGAGTTTTTACGCGTTTTCCCAGTGTTTCTTCTCCACGATATAATAGAACACCGGGATCACCACCAGCGTTAAGGCCGTGGACGCCAGCATCCCGAAGATCAGGGCCAGTGCCAGGCCGGACCAGACCGGGTCCGTCACGATCACGGCTGACCCCAGGATTGCCGCCGCGGCGGTCAGCACGATGGGGCGGGTCCGGATCGCGCCCGCCTCGATCAGCGCCTGTTCCAGCGGCATGCCTTCCTGCTTTTTGTCCAGAATGAATTCCAGCAGCACGATCGAGTTCCTGACGACGATGCCGGCCAGGGCGATCACTCCGATCATCGAGGTCGCGCTGAAGTACACGCCCGTCATGGCGAAGCCGGGCATGATGCCGATCATCGAGAGCGGAATCGACGCCATAATGACAAGCGGAATCGTGAAGGACCGGAACCGCCCCACCAAAAGGAGGTAGATCGCGATCAGGGCCACGCCCATGGCGGCGCCGAGGTCGCGGAATACATCAAGGGTCAGCTTCATCTCGCCGTCCCATTTGATCGCATAGCCTTCCGGCAGAGGGCGCCTCCAGAGCTCCTTTACCATGTCGATCACCGCATAAACCTGGCTCCGGTTGCCCATCTCGCCGTACACATACGTTACGGGCTGCAGGTTCTTGTGATAAATGGCCTTGTCCATCTCGGCGGGCACTATCGTAACGATTGACGAGAGCGGCACCTGGCTTCCCTGCGGACCGGTGAGGTAGAGCTTGTCCATGTCCGAGAGGCCGCTGCGGTCGCTTTTCGGCAGACGCAGCATGATAGCCACGGGGTTCTTGGCCGAAGGGACATGCAGGGTCGAAACCGCCATACCCGCAACCGAGAGCCTGAGGGTCTGGACGATCTGCTCCGTCGAGACGCCCATGAGCGCCGCCTTTTCCTTGTCCACGACCAATTGGTACTTGCCCTGCTTTTCCTTCACGCTGTCGTCGATGTCAACGACTTCGTCGGTTTTCGCAAAGAGCGCCCTGACGTCCCGGGCGATCTCCCGCTGCTGTGCGTAGTCCGGGCCGTAGATTTCGGCCACCACCGTGGCGCGGACCGGAGGCCCGGGCGGGTCCTCCACGAGCTTGATGTTCGCTCCGTATTCATGCGCCAATTTCGCTATGTCGGGCCTGATGTTGAGCACGATCCGCTCGCTCGATCTGGACCGTTCTTCCTTGTCGATCAAATTTACGCGGATGTCTGCGAAGTGGCTCGCGTCCCTGAAAGCGCCGCCGCGCAGGAGGCCGTTAAAGTCCATGACCGAACCGGCGCCGACGAAGGTCTCATAATCTTTCACCTCCGGGATGCGCCGGATATAATCCCCGACCGCGCGCGCCACGCGGTCCGTGTTCTCGATCACGGTGCCCGCGGGCATGTCGATGGACACGAGGAAGGTGTTCTTGTTCGCCTTGGGCAGCATCCGGAACTTCACCCACTGGAATACGGGGAAGCTCATGGTCACGAGGAATACGACCGCGATGACGCCGAGGACCAGCCTGCGCCTGCCCGCGTTCGAGAGCAGCGGCGCGAGGATGCCTTTATACATACGGTAGATTCTCGTCTCCTCAAGGGGCGGCGGGGCAGCATGATTGTCCCCTTTCATCAAGCGGTAGCTTGCCCAGGGGGTGACCACGAACGCGACTATGAGCGAGGTGATCATGGCCACCGGCACGTTGAAGGGGATCGGCATCATGTAGGGCCCCATCATCCCGGTCACGAAGGCCATGGGGATGAAGGCGAGCACCACCGTCAGCGTCGCGAGGATCGTGGGCATGCCGATCTCATTCACGGCCATGATCGCTCCCTGGAGCCGCGAGTGCTGCTGCAGCTTGTAATGCCGGTGGATGTTCTCGACCACCACGATCGCGTCGTCCACGAGCAGGCCCAGGGACAGGATCAGGGCAAAGAGCGTGATACGGTTGATGGTCTGGCCTGCCACCATTCCCACTGCGAGGGTGATGAAGAGCGTCAGCGGGATGGCCAGCGCCACGATGGCCGCCTCGCGCCAGCCGAGGGTGATGAACAGCAGGATGATGACCACGATGATCGATACCACCAGATGGAACACGAGCTCGTTCACCGCGTCGTTCGCGGTCTTGCCGTCGTTCCGGGTCACGGTCACGTCGATCCCCGACGGTATCTGGGTTTTCTTCAGGACATCGAGCTTCGCCAGGATATCGTTCGATATCTTTACGGCATTCAGCTTCTGCCGCTTCGCAAGCGCGACGGTCACGGCGGGCCGTTCTCCAGCCGCGTGGTCCGCGGCCGCGCCGACGGCGTGTTCCGCGTGGTGACCGGTGAAGGCGATGCGCGTGAGCTTTACGGTCTCTTCGAATCCGTCGGTCACGTCGGCCACGTCGCCGAGATAGACGGGCTTGCCGTTTGATACGCCGACAACGGCGTTCCTCACGTCGCTCCCGTTTTTGAAGAACCCGCCTGTCTCGAGAATAAGCTTTTTGCTTCCCTGTTCAAGGTCGCCGGAAAGGAGGTTCGCGTTCGATGCGTTGATCGCGCCTGCGATCTGGAGCGGGGACAGGCCGTAGCCCGATATGCGGAGGGGGTCCAGCTTCACCCGCACCTCGCGGCTGCGGCCGCCTATTACGACGGTATTGCCGACGCCCGGCACTTTTCTGAGTTCGTCAAGCACGTGGTCGGCTACGAGCCTGAGGTGAGCATCGTCGTAATTCGTTCCCGGAGCGCCCGAGAGGGTGATCGCCACGATGGGCACGTCGTCCACGTCGATGGGTTTGACCAGCGGCTGGGACGCCCCCGGGGGAGCGAAATCCATGTTGGACATGAGCTTGTCGTAGAGCTTCACGAGCGAACGCTCCTTGTCCTGGCCTACATGGAACTTCACGGTCACCACGGACAGGGAGTTCATGGACACCGAGTATACGTCCTCCACGCCCGGGATCTCCCAGAGTTTTGCCTCAAGTTTTTTGGAGATAAGCTCTTCGACTTCAGCCGCGGAGGCGCCCGGAAGCATGACCATCACGTTCGCCGCGGGCACGACGATCTGCGGGTTCTCTTCGCGCGGGGTGAACCAGAGGGCGAAGAGCCCCAGCACCGCCGTTGCCGCCATCAGGAGCACCGTGAGCTGGGAGTTGATGAAGTATTGGGTTATCTTGCCGCTGATGTTGAGTTTCATGGGGACACCTTAGGATTCTTGGGACGCAGATTTGCGCAGATGCACGCAGATAGATTCGTAGATCTTAATCCGTTTTTTCTGCGTTAATCTGCGTCCAAAATAAGTTTTGGATTTAGTCTTGCTTCATTTCTGCGCCACGACGACTTTCCTGCCGTCTATATTCGCGGCATGTTTGTTCACGATCACCTTATCGCCGGCTTTCAGGCCCGTCACGGCCTCTACCATGTCGCCCTGCGCTTCGCCGAGCTGGACCATCTGGAAAACGGCGTTCCCTTCATTGGTCACGATATACATGCCGGTGAGTCCCGCCATCTCAATGATTGCCGAACGGGGCGCCAGAATGGCCTCGCGCGTGCCTGTGCTGAAGAGGGCCTTGCCGTACATGCCGGTGATCAAGCCCTTTTGTGCCGGGATGTCGATCTTCACCACAAAGGAGTGGGTCCGTACATCCGCGGCCGGGACCACCTGGGCCACCCTGGCCTTGATATCCTTGCCGGGCATGGCGTCTATCTGAACGGTCACGGGCTTGCCCGGCTCAATGAAGCGGATGTCCTGTTCCTTCACCATTACTTCGAGCCTCAGGTTTTTATTATCTTCGATTTTGAGGACCGGCTGGCCCGGCAGCGCCATCTCGCCGAGATTGATTTTTTTTTCAACAATCTGGCCTGAGATCGGCGCGGCGATGATTGTGTAGCTCTCCATGGCTTTGGCCGCGTTCAAACCGGCTTTGGCGGACTCGTAACCGAGCGTCGCCTGGTCCATTTCCATTTGGGTGGCCGCTTTCCCGTCGAAAAGGCTCTTGATGCGCTCATACTGAAGTTTGGCGTTATTGTATGCGGCCTGCGCCTGGTAGACCTGTGCGCTGATCTCGCCGCTATCGATTCTGAGCAGCATCTTGCCCCCGGTCACGTAATCCCCTTCATGGACCGTTAATTCAACCACCTTGCCCATGACCTTACTGGAGAGCACCGAGATGTTCCGGGAGTTGAGCGAGCCTGCCGCCGAGACCACGGTATTGATCTGCTTCGGTTCGACCGTTATCGTCGAGACCTGCACGGGCTCTTCCGCTTTCGGCGCGTCTGCATAGCTGGTGTCTTTTCCGAAGAAGGCATATCCCGCGCCGAGGGCCGCGATTGCCGCAGCTATCGAAGCAGCGTAGATGATTTTTTTGTCCATGGTTTTGATTTTTTCTTTTATGGTTTTGAAGTTCATGATGTTCTCCTTTTTTGTCATCCCCGAGTGCTCTCATCGGGGATCTGGTGTTATGCTCGTGTCTTCGAAAACCATATTCCCGATAACACCTTCGGGAATGACAGATATAGAAAGCAATCCGCAATCAGCAATTATAACGTTCCCACAGCCAGCTTCAGTTCCGCCTGGGCGATGTTGTTGTCATAAAGCGCTTGGAGCGCGTTTGTCCTCGCCCTGATGAGTGAGTTCTCCGCGCCGAGCACGTCAACGAAGGTCGTCATGCCCGTTTCGTACCGCTTCTGGACGATCCGCAATCCTTCGTCGGCCTCCTGCACCGACGATGCCGACGCCGAGATGCGCTCGAGAGACGCGGTCAGGTTGTAATACGCCTGTCTCACCTGGAGTTGGACCGCCGACTTCGTCTGCTCCTCCAGTGATTTCATCCGGCTGCTCGTTGCGAGAGCTTCCTTCACCTTTGACCTGGTCACGAGCCCGTCGAAGAGGTTCCACTGGAGCACCGCCATCACGGCCCAGCTCTTTGCATCGTCGCCGGCAAGTCTGTCGCTGTTCCAATCCACCTGGCCCATGACGTTCAGGCCCGGCAGATAATCGGCGCGGGCCATGGACACCGACTTCTCCGCGTTCCTGCGGTTCAGCTCCATGGATAGGAGGTCCGGCCGTTTCGATGCCGCCTCGTTGATATAAGCGCTCACCCCGGCTTTCTGCTCCTGCGGCGAGAGGGCGCCGGACAGTTCGTACTCTGTTCCCTGCGGCGCGCCCATGGCGAAATTGAGGGCCGCCGTTGAGAGCTTCTCGCTGTTCTCGGAGCGGGTGAGCATTTCCCTTACTTCGGCCAGTTGCACCTTGGCCCTGAGCAGGTCCGACTGGAGCACCGCGCCCGCCTGGTACCGGGCTTGGGCCAGCTTTACGTTCGCCTCGCTGGTTTCGAGGGACTGGAGAGCGACCTTGTGGAATTCTTTTGCGAGCATGAGGCCGTAGTAGGCCTTGACCACGTTATATACCGTCTCCTGTTTGGCCCGCTCGCGGTCCTGGACCGACGCGTCCTTCGCGAGCCAGGCCTGTTTTCTGCCGATGTATTCCTTGCCGCCGTTGAATACGGGCTGCATGATCGCTAGTCTTGTATTGTAGTTCGAGATGGCCTCGGGGTTGTTCAGGACCGCGGGGTCAAAATCCGCCGGAGTAACGATCTCCCGGTTCAGTTTGGCGCCCAGAGCCATGAGCGGGCTGTCCGTCCTGCTCCATGTCTCGGACAGCGTGACTCTGGGCAGAAAACCCGATGACGATTTGAGCACGCCCGCGTCCGCCGCTTCGACCTGTGCATCGGCCGCCCTGAGCCCGGGATTATGTTCAAGCGCCGTGCTGACGGCCTGCTCGAGCGTAAGCAATTCGGCCGCGTAACTGTATGCGGCCACGGTCAGGGTAAGCACCGTGAACAGTACGAGGGCCAAAACGAAAGTCACTCTTTTGCAGTTGACGCCCGAGTTCGTTTCTTCTAAAACCTTGCCAAAGATGCATTTCCAGCCATATTCCATAGCATGATCCCGCCTTCGAGGTTCTTTACCTTGTATCCCAGACGCGACAGATAGGAGCATGCGTACGCGCTCCGGTTCCCGACCCGGCAGTACACGACGATCTCCTTGTTTTTAGGAAGCTCATTGATCCGGTACCCCAGTTCCTGGAGCGGAAGCAGGTAAGATCCTTCAATGGCCTGGGCCGCGTTTTCCTGGGGCGTGCGCACATCGAGCAGGAGAAAATCCTCTCCGGACTTCATTTTATCGTTCAGTTCTTCGGGTCCGATGTTCTTGCATCCGGTTGAATTGAAAAACATGGGGTGCCTCCTAATTACCATTTGGACAAAGGCAGCTGTTGTGCCGAGATTTGCGTCCCGCGCCGGGCGGGGACTTGCTCCAAATTTAGGAAGCCCGCACAATGGACCCTATCAGGGGTATTTCCTCCGGGGTGGGAGGAGAGGGGGATTGACAGAGCCCACTGTGCAGGCTTTGTCATACTCTATTACAACAGTCATGCCAAAATATAATGCTTTGTTTTTATGGATGATTATTAATCTAATAAAAATTATGTCGATTTAAGCGGAAATTTTTGTCGAATGACATAATCGGATTATGATGATTAACTTATTGATTTGTTGAATTTTAAAGCATTCGACAATTTTGTCCCTTTATGCTGTTTCCGTCGAGACTAGTCACGACATTTTCCGAACAAACACACTACAGAATTATGAAAGATGAATATTTTTTTAAGAGAGATTTAACTCTTGAACGGGCATCTGCTTTGTGTTAAATTTGACACAGTTTTTTAAGGGAGGGTGCGGTGTGAGAAAAGTTCTGCTGTCAACGCTCCTTATTCTGTTCGCATTTTTTGGCCAATCCGAGGCACTCGCCGAACATCCGGCCTCCCGGGCTTACAACAACGCGAATAAACTGTTTGCCGAGGCAAAATACACCGAAGCCCTCCATGCCTATCAGTCGGCGCTTTCCACCCCTGCCAAAAATGTTTCCGCCGGCGATGTCCACTCCCGGATCGGCGACTGCTATTTCAAGCTTCAGGATTACAAAAACGCACTCAATTCGTATCGCGTCTCTTTAGAGAACCAGAAGCCGTCCCTGCGTCCGCCTACCCAGTACTGGATAGGTTTCTGCGCCTTTCTTCTCGGCAATGACAACGAGGCGGTCGCCGAATTCCTGAAAATACCCGAGCTCTACCCCGCCTCCGGCATGTGGGTCGGCACCGCCTATTACTGGGCCGGCCGGGCCAGCGAGCGCATGGGCAGGAAGGACCTGGCTGCGGAGTATTATAAGAAGGCCGGGGGAAACGGAAAGTCCACGCAGGGCCGTTTCGCGATGAAGAAGGCGGAAGGGGTTGGGTCAGGAAATTCCGGAGGTCGCAAATGACTCTGGCAAAAAAGATAGACAAAAAATTTACGTTGAAGGATTATCAAAGCTGGCTTGATGATGAGCGGTGGGAACTGATCAATGGGACGGCGTACAATATGACGCCCGCACCGAGCACACGCCACCAGATGATTGCAGGCGCCTTCCATCGTCTTTTGGGGAACAAGCTCTCTGGGAAGGCTTGCGTTCCGTTCATCGCACCCACCGATGTCGTTCTATCGGATCATGACGTCGTGCAGCCCGATGTCATTGTCGTCTGCGATCGGAAGAAGATCACCGCGGCGAATATCCAGGGCGCTCCCGATCTCGTAGTAGAGGTATTGTCACCGGCGACGGCCTTGAAGGACAAGCGTGAAAAAAAAGCCCTCTATGAGAAGTACGGCGTCAAGGAATATGTCATTATCGACCCGACGGAGTCCTATGTCGAACGATTTATCTTGAAGGACGGCGTCTTCGGACTGCCGGATATTCTGGGACCGCAGGAAGTGTTGGTTCTGCATAGTCTTGAGGGCCTGGAAGTTCAACTAAGTGAAGTGTTTGAAGCGGAAGAGGAGAAGAAGCTCTAAGGCGCAAGGACATGCGGCGCATTCTCCGCAAATATGCTTAAAGAACTGAACATCAAAAACTTCGCGATCATCGACGAGGTCCGCGTGGAGTTTACGCCTGGGCTGAACGTGTTCACCGGAGAGACCGGAGCGGGGAAGTCCATCGTCGTCGATGCGCTGAACCTCGCGCTGGGCGAGCGCGCAAACCCGGACCTCATCCGCACCGGCAGCACGGAAGCGGTGGTAGAGGCGTCCTTCGAACTGAACGGACGCGGCAGGAAGGAGATCGCCGCCCTGCTCGAGGAGCAGGGGATCGATATGCATGCCGGCGAGGACCTGATCGTGCGGCGCGTGCTTTCCTCCGCGGGCAAGAACAAGATCTACATCAACGGAAGCTTCGCGAACCTCGCGACCCTTGCGGCGCTCGGCGCCGGCCTTGCGGACATCCACGGTCAGCACGAGCACCAGTCGCTCCTGTCGCCCGACCGCCAGATGGAGATGCTCGATTCCTTCGGCGATCTGGATGAGCTTGCGGCCACGGTGGGGTCCTTCTATCGGCGGCTGCTGGACGTGAGAAAGGACCTTGCGGAGCTCCAGACCGGAGAGCGCGAACGGGCGCAGCGCGAGGAAATGCTGCGTTTTCAGAAGAACGAGATCGAGGCCGCGATGCTCAAGCCGGGCGAGGATGAAGAGCTCGCGAACGAACAGAAGGTCCTGTCCAACGCGGAAAAGCTCGCGGGGCTGGCCGCCCTGGTGGACGAGACGTTGTATGCCTCCGATGGATCCGTCCTTTCCGGTCTGAAAAAAGCGGCCGATAGCCTGAAGGACATCGTCGAGATCGACAGCCGTCTCGCCGGCGCCATGGAACTCTGCGAATCGGGCCGCGCGCAGCTCGAGGAGGCCGCCCGGGAGATCTCTTCCTACCGGGAAGGAGTCGAGTTCGACCCCGGACGGCTGGAACAGACAGGCGACCGGCTCGACCTGATCCGGAAGTTCAAAAAGAAATACGGAAACACCATCGAAGAGATCATCGAGTTCGGCGCAAAGGCGGCGGCCGAACTTGATCGCATGGAACGGAGCACTGAGGAGATCGAAAAGCTCAAGTCGGAGATCCAGGCAGTCAAGTTCGGGCTTACCGACAAGGCGGCGGAACTTACCAGGAAGCGGACGGCGGCGGCGCGGGAACTCGAAAAAAAGGCGGAGGCCGAGCTTGGCCACTTGGGAATGAAGAAAACAACGTTCACCGTGAAGATCACGCAGGAGCCGGGCGGCGATTCCCTCGATGGCCTGAAGCTGGGGCCCCGCGGCGCGGACCGCGTGGAATTCCTCATCTCTCCGAACCCGGGAGAGGACCCGAAGCCGCTGGCCAGGATCGCCTCGGGCGGCGAGCTTTCGCGCATCATGCTGGCGCTCAAGACCATTCTCGTGGAGGGCGACAGCATCCCCACGGTCGTCTTCGACGAGGTCGACGCGGGGATAGGCGGCGCGGTCGCCGAAGAGGTCGGGAAGAAGCTCAGACGCGTGGCGGCGAAGCGTCAGGTATTCTGCATCACCCATCTGCCGCAGATCGCGTGCATGGCGACGAGCCACTACGGCGTGGCCAAATCCGTGAAAAAGGACCGGACCAGCACCGAGGTCCGGCTGCTCGACGAGAAGGAGCGCGTCGACGAGATCGCGCGCATGCTCGGCGGCAAGACCATCACCGAAGCGACGATCAGGCACGCCGAGGAGATGATCGAACACGGCAAAAATTAAGTTCAGAGTACGAAGTTCAGAGTCAGGGTAGCCGCAGGCTTCAGCCTGCGAGAACAGGGATGATCATGGGCGGAGTCGTCATTAACAGTGAATACTGCAAGGGCTGCGAGCTGTGCACCGCAGCGTGCGCGAAGAAGCTCCTGCGGATCGGAGCGGCGTTCAACCGGAGCGGTTACTATGCTGTGGAGTACTGCGGCGAAGAAGGGGCCTGCACCGGGTGCGCGCTCTGCGCCGAGATGTGCCCCGATGTCGCGATCGAAGTGTGGCGGTAGCCGCAGGCTTTAGCCTGCGCCCGGAACGCCGGGAAAAAACACGCAAGCTGAAGCTTGCGGCTACTTTTCAATAACCTCAAAGGATAGACTTTCATGTCCAAAGTCCTGATCACCGGAAACGAAGCCCTCGCCGAGGCCGCGGTGCGCGCAGGCTGCAGGCGCTACTTCGGCTACCCCATCACGCCGCAAAACGAGATCCCGGAATTCATGGCGCGGCGCCTGCCGGAATTGGGCGGGACGTTCGTGCAGGCAGAGAGCGAGATCGCGGCGATCAACATGGTCTACGGCGCCGCGGCCGTGGGCGAGCGGGCCATGACCTCCTCGTCGAGCCCCGGCATCAGCCTCATGCAGGAAGCGCTTTCGTTCATGGCCGCTTCGGAGCTTCCGGCCGTGATCGTGAACATGCAGCGTGGCGGGCCCGGACTCGGGAATATATCCCCGTCCCAGGCCGATTATTTTCAGGCGGTCAAGGGAGGCGGCCACGGCGATTACAAGCTCCTCGTGTACGCGCCGTCGACGCTCCAGGAGATCGTCGACCTCACGGTCCTGGCGTTTGACAAGGCCGACGAGTACCGAAACCCGGTGATGATCCTTGGCGACGGCGTGCTGGGCCAGATGATGGAGCCGGTGGAGCTGCCGGACATAACGCCAAAGCAGGTGTCGAAGCCCTGGGCGCTGACAGGCGCCGGGGACGGCCCGGGCAAGGTCATCCGGTCGCTCTTCATGCTGCCCGGGGAGGACGGGGCGCTTGAACAGCGGAATTATCTGTTGAAGGCCAAGTATGACCGCATGGCCGAGCGAGAGGTCATGTGCGAGACCTGGCTGACCGATGACGCCGACATCGTGGTGGTCGCCTTCGGCACGTCGGCGCGCATCGCCAAGACCGCGGTCCACCTGGCGAGGACCGAGGGGATCAAAGCGGGGCTCATCCGTCCGATCACGCTTTTCCCGTTCCCGGAGAAGATCATTTCTGAGATAGCCGGGCATGCGGAGCGTTTTCTGGTCGTCGAGATGAACATGGGACAGATGGTCGAGGATGTGCGGCTGGCGGTGAATGGAAAGGCCCCGGTCGCGTTCTACGGCAGGCCGGGGGGGGCCGTTCTCGCGGAGGAGGATATCCTGAGCGCCATCAGAAATACGATTGCGGATTGCGGAGCGTCGAATGCGGAATTCGAAAAGCGGAATGCCGGTAGCCGCAGGCTTTAGCCTGCGTTAATGCGATGTGTGGAGTCCGGAGCTTGCCCCGTTAGAGATTCATCGTTACGGGGGTAAACGCGCAACGATGGGTAAGTGAATACCACAGTTTGAGATTAAATTGTCGTTGTTCAATCTCTAACGGGGTGAATGGAACAAAGACCGCGGAAAGGACTGACGATGCCGAAGACGAAGACCATTCTCGATTTGATCGGGAACACGCCGATGGTGAAGCTTTCCCGCGTAGTGAAAGAGGGCGATGCCGAGGTCTGGGCAAAGCTTGAAAGCTTCAATCCCGGCGGAAGCGTGAAGGACCGGCCCGCGCTTGCCATGATCCAGGACGCGGAGAAAAAGGGGAAGCTCAAAAAAGGCATGACGATCGTGGAGCCCACGAGCGGAAATACCGGCATCGGGCTCGCCATGGTGGCCGCGGTCAAGGGCTACCGCATCATCCTTACCATGCCCGAGTCCATGACCGTTGAGCGGCGCAGGCTGCTCGAAGCCCGCGGGGCCGAGCTGGTGCTTACGCCCGCGGAAAAAGGCATGAAGGGCGCCATCGCGAAGGCCGACGAGATCGTCGCCTCCGGCAGGGAATATTTCAAGCCCGATCAGTTCGGCAATCCCGTGAACCCGCAGGTCCACCGCCGCACGACGGCAAAAGAGATCATCGCCTTCATGGGAGCGAGAAAGATCGACGCCTTTGTGGCCGGCGTCGGCACCGGCGGCACGATCACCGGCGTGGGAGAAGTACTCAGGAAAAAATTCAAGGACATCACGATCTTTGCCGTTGAACCCGCGGCTTCGCCCGTGCTCTCGGGAGGGCAGCCCGGGCCCCACGTCATCCAGGGTATCGGCGCGGGGTTCGTGCCGGCGATCCTGAATACCGGAGTATACGACGGAATCATCAAGGTTGAGAATGCGGATGCCGCCGATCTTGCCCGGCGTCTTGCGCACGAGGAGGGCATGCTCGTCGGGATCTCCTCCGGCGCGGCGTGCTGGGCCGCGCTCCAGGTCGCCAGACAATTCTGTAAGGGCGCGCGCGTGGTGGTCGTGTTCCCTGATGTGGGCGAGCGGTATCTCACCACGGGCATGTTCGAGCGCAAATGAAACAAATCTATCTCGACTATAACGCAAGCACACCGGTTGATCCTCAAGTGCTCGAAGAGATGCTGCCGTATCTGAAAGATAGATTCGGCAATCCCTCGAGCAGCCACGGCTTCGGCACCGTTTTACGGGCCGGCATCGAGCAGGCCCGCGAGCGGCTGTCGCTTCTCCTCGGGTGCGAAACGTCGGAGATCATTTTTACGAGCGGCGCCACGGAATCCAACAACATGGTGATCAAGGGGATTGCCAGGGCAGCCGGGAAGGGCAAGCATTTCATCACCTCCCGGATCGAGCACCCCGCGGTCCTGGAGCCCTGCCGCCAGCTTGAACGGTTCGGGTACGGCGTGACCTATCTGCCGGTTGATCGATACGGCCTGGTCGATCCCGCTGATCTGGAGAAGGCGATCAGGCCGGATACCGCCCTCGTCACGATCATGCACTCGAACAACGAGGTCGGGACGATCCAGGACATCAAAGAGCTCTCCCGGATTGCTGCGTCCCGCGGCGTTTTGTTCCATACCGACGCCGCGCAGAGCGCGGGCAAGGTGCGCGTTCAGGTGGATGAGCTCGGCGTGGATTTTCTGACCGTTGCGGGACATAAGTTTTATGCGCCGAAAGGCATCGGCGCTTTGTACATCAAAAGCGGCCGTACGCTCCAGCCGATGCTGTACGGCGCGGGACATGAGCGGGGCCTGAGGCCGGGCACGGAGAACGCGGCGTTCATCGTCGGGCTCGGTGCCGCCTGTATGGTCGCGATGCCGGTTCTTGAGTCCGAAGGCCGGCGACAGAGGAAACTCGGGCAGCGGCTGTTTGATGGATTAAAGCAGGCAGGGTTAAAGGTGCATGTGAACGGTCATCCCGAAAAGAAGCTCCCGAACACCTGGAACATCAGCTTCGAAGGTTTCACGTCCACTGAGGTCATGGAGGCGCTTGTCGGCGTGGCAGTTTCCCCGGGCGCGGCGTGCCACGGCGATCTCATCGAGCCTTCCCACGTGCTTACGGCAATGGGTGTTGACGTCAATCTCGCGCGCGGAGCGATACGCTTCAGCCTCGGCAGGGAGACGACGGAGGGGGAGATTGACACCGTGGTGGAGCTTTTGAGAAACGGATTGAAGTGATCGGAAATGCGTGGGATCGAGATACAGCGGGAGGTAAACATGCAGTGGATGGATGTCCGGCAAGCTTATCCGAACGAATGGCTTATCATTGAAGCGATCGAGGCCGAAACCGCGCCGACTCATTTCCGCAACCTGAAAAGGATAGCGGTAATAGAACGCTGCTCCGACGCTGATAATGCATTGAAGAACTATCGAAGCCTTCATCAACAATACCCTTTCCGCGAGTTCTATTTTGTGCACACAAGCCGGGAGGCATTGGATATCCGGGAGCAGAACTGGGTAGGCATACGGAGCGATTATGCGGTTCATCGAGGAGGAGGCTCTTTATGCTTCGGAACGACGTAATGTCCGCGCTTAAAGAAAATTTGCAGCTTATGCAATCTCGCTTTGGGGTAAGAAACTTATCGGTGTTCGGTTCGGTGGCCCGCGGCGATGAGCGGCCGGGCAGCGACGTGGATGTCCTTGTGGAATTCGAGCAGACGCCGACTTTCGACCAGTTCATGGACCTGAAGCTTTATCTTGAGGAACTCCTGCGCAGAAAAGTGGATCTCGTCACTCGTCACGCCCTGAAACCCCGCATGCGACCCATCATTGAGAAAGAGGCCCTGCATGTCGCGTGATTGGGAATTGTATATCGAGGACATCCTGGAGGCCTGCAGAAAGATCGTTCTTTATACGGAGGGCATGTCTTTTGAACAATTCACAGCGGATGCTGGAGTAGCATCTTATGGGCAAGCGCTGGGGAAAGTCAGCGAAGATCCGGATATTACAAGGATCGGCTACGAAGAAGGTGTGATAAGTTAAATGATGGGTAACGAGGTTGGTACAATGTTGCGCTGAGTGTTGACGTTCCGGAGTCGCCGCGTGTGGACATTGCAGCGAATAAGACACAAATTGTCTGGCACACATAAACCGGCGCCGCATCATTATTGCTAAACTGGATAACATCGGAAGTCCGCTGTTATCCAGGGGGCTCGTTATCTCCTTGTTATTTTCAAATATTGTAAGGTAGGAGGCTGCCATGTTAAATGACACCATTAAAACGATAAAGGCTCAATTATACGAAAGAGCAAGCAGTCCTCTCCTCAGCACATTTCTAATTTCGTGGGTTATTTGGAACCATCGATTTATAGCCGTCATGATTTCATCGATGACGATCACAGATAAATACTCTTATATCGACAGCCATTTCTTTACTACTTTTTGGGGAATAGTGATCATGCCAGTTGTCGGACCTTTAGTAACGGGCCTTGCGATGATTTATCTTTATCCAATTCCTGCTAAGAAAGTATATGAGCACTGGAGAAAGAAGCAGCGGGAATTAAAGGAAATTCAGCAAAAGATAGACGATGAATCCCCATTACCAAAAGAAGAGGCCCGTCAAATTCGACGCGAAGCCTTTGAGATAGAGACGAAATTCGAGCAAGAACGAGACCGCTGGTCTAAAGAAAATTCTAGGCTTCGCGACGTAATTGCAGATTTGCAAAAGCCAAAATCAACCGTGAACCTCATAGTTGGAGATAACGAAGGACCGCTACAAGGAGCTGCCTCAATGTTAACCCTTGAAAGAGAAGAAAGAGATAGAAAAGAGAGTGACTTAAAGAAAGAACTTGATGCTCTTCGCAGTAAAGTTGCAACATATGAAGCGGCCTTACACAATGAGTTAACGCAGGAGCAAGATAATCTATTAGTGACTATTGTGCAGCATGGCAATATAAATGTGTATCAGATGAATCCCGGACCGAATAAGGTAAAAGCAGAATATAATATTGACGTGCTGAGAAGTAAGAATTTAGTTACTGGTGGTACTGATAAGATCGTATTAACGGAGAATGGCCGTAAATATTTAATCGGAAAGAAATTAATTAAATAAGTTGGCAGTATACTTGATTCCAACGAGTCCAACATCGCCGTCGAGAGGGTCGCTGCGAAACGCGCCCCACACGCGCGCGGTTGGCTTAGAAAAATATGAGCGATAAAACCGTTAACAATACGCCACTTTTTTTGATCTGCGCTGGATTGTATTTACGAGGTATACGCCCTTTTTGATGTCATTCCGGCTTGTCCGGAATCAGTCTTTTCAGCGCGACATACAACAATACGATTCCCCCCGGCTTCAATCATGCCGGGGCAGGCTTAGAATCAAGCGGGAATGACTGCTTATGAGAGTGAATCATGTTTCGTAATTATTTTGTTGCAGCACTGGATTCCCTCTTTCGCGGGAATGACGGTGACGTTGCTCCTGAGTCATTGTATCACCGGGCTGTCAAATGGTGAAAATGAACCATGCTCGATCTATTTAGTGAATTTAAAACGCTGATCTCCCGTCTCTCTGAAGGTCATATTTCATATGCCCTATGCGGAGGACTGGCTCTGGCCGTATATGGCCTGCCTCGAGCTACGGTGGACATGGATCTGCTGATACCCCCTGATGCCTTGGCAACTGTCATGGCTTCTGCACGCGAGTTGGGTTATACTGTCGAAGCCAAGCCAATGACCTTTGCAAAGGGCGCCGTGGATATCCGGCGTATTTCAAAGATCGATCCGGATTCCGGGGATTTACTGTCGCTCGATTTGCTCCTGGTTACGCCGGAACTCATGAACATATGGGAAACCCGGACCCAAGTGGAGTGGGAAGACGGCAAACTCTGGGTCGTATCCAGAGAAGGGTTGATTTCATTGAAATCGCTGCGAAGCAGCGGCCAGGATACGGATGATATCAAGCACTTGAAGGCCGAGAAAGATGAAAGTTGACATGTCTGCGCATGGCGTGACCGTACGTCTGAAACGAGTGTCCCAGTTAAGGCATCTCTGTCTCTCGTTGGGAAAGGCGAGAATCACAGAGCAGGAAACGCAACGGTTGCATCAAACGAAGACCGGGGTTCGGAAAGAGTAAAGCGTATAAAAATGATAAACTCGTAAAAAGTCGGATATACCGAAATTCAGTCATTCCGGCTTGTCCGGAATCCTTCTTTTTCAACGTATTGTGCGGCGAAACGACTCCCGACACCCTGCACTACGCTTCGCTCGTAACCACTGGGTGCAGGCAAGCGGGAGTGACGACTTTTTACGAGACCATCAAAATTATGTCCAATGAAACCGTACTCATAGTAGACGACGAAGAAAGCGTGCGCAAGTCCCTCGCGGACGTGATGCGCGACGAGGGGTACGAGGTCGTGACCGCGGCCTCGGGCAGGGAGGGGATCGACCTCGTGAACGAGGCGCAGCCGGCGCTCGCGCTCCTCGACATCGCCATGCCCGATATGGACGGGATCGAGACGCTCCGGAGGCTCCGGGAGATCAGGCCCGAGATGCCGGTGGTCATGATTACCGGCCATGGCACCATCGAGACCGCGGTCAAGACCACGAAGATGGGGGCCTACGATTTCATCGTGAAACCGCCGGAGTTGCAGCACCTCACGCTCGTGGTGAAGCACGGCATCGAGGAATCGCGGCTGCGCGCGGAGAACGAGTCGCTTAAACAGAATATCGAACGGCGGTACGAGATCGTGGGGGAGAGCGAGACGATCAAGACGCTCAAGCATCAGATCGCGCTGACAGGACCCACCAACGGCTGGGTGCTGATCCACGGCGAGAGCGGCACCGGCAAGGAACTGGTGGCGCGCGCCATCCACAGCACGAGCAAGCGGGCCAACGGCCCCTTCGTCGAGGTGAATTGCGCCGCGATCCCGCGGGAACTCATCGAAAGCGAGCTCTTCGGCCACGAGAAGGGCTCTTTCACGGGAGCGACGGGCATGAAGCGCGGAAAGTTCGAACTCGCCCACAACGGCACCATTTTTCTCGACGAGATCGCAGACATGAGTCTTGCCACACAGGCCAAGGTGCTGCGCGTGCTCGAAGGGCAGGAGTTCCAGCGGGTCGGCGGAACGAGGACGCTCAAGGCCGACGTGCGCGTGGTCGCCGCGTCGAACAAGAACCTCGCCGACGAAATCAGGGGGGGGACCTTCCGCGAGGACCTGTACTACCGCCTGAACGTTATTCCCATCGATGTCCCTCCGCTGCGGGAGCGGGCCGATGATATCCCGCGCCTGGTGCGGCATTTTCTGCAGGAATTTTCGAGTGAATATGGGCAGAAGCCGAAGACGATCGACGGCGAGGCCCTTGCCCTTTTTGTCAGGTACCCGTGGCCGGGGAACGTGCGCGAGCTGCGAAACTTCATCGAGCGGCTGATCATCATGGTCCCCGGTCCGATGCTCACGGCGCGTGACGTGCCGCCGCCGGTCGGCGGCACGCAGGCGGGGTTGAAGCCGCGGACCGACGGCGGCGCGCTGCACCTGCGTCCCCCTGTCTCGACGCTCAGGGACGCCCGTGCCGAGTTCGAGCGCGAGTTCATTACGCAGAAGCTCAGGGAGTTCGGCGGA
>JAXIPA010000188.1:0-36639 GCA_045403145.1 Nitrospirota bacterium
TGTCTTCATGCTTTCTTTATCAAGAGGCTTAACATTGAAGTCAATGAAGCTACAGCTTGATCACGGTCTCGCGGTCCTGCGGCGTAAGCCCCGAGCTGTAATCAGCCGCCTTCCGCGGTGCTGCGGCATCGTACATCCTGGCATACGGGTCCGACACGAGCAGTTCCAGCGCGCGGTTCACCGAGTTCCTATCATCGAGACCGATGTTTTTCAGGTGGATGCCTTCCGAAGTCACGGAGTAGGACCGGAACGAGCAGGGATACGTAACGACCGCGGGATCGGAGACGTAGGTGATGTTCCCCGCTGTGGTCACCTTTGAGGCGTGATGGTGGCCGGAGACCACGAGGCGGACGTTCGAATACTGTTCCAGAACACGGCGCACCTTTTCATGGTTCTTCACCATCCAAAAAGACCATTCGGGGCTGTTGTCCTTCGGGGTCGTGGGCATCAAAAGCTGGTGTGTGAAAATAATGATGAGTTTCTTGCTCCGGTTCGCCGCAAGCTCGGCCTCGAGCCATTTCAGGTCCTCAGGCGCAGCTTCTCCCCGCGGCTTGCCGTCTACGGTCACATCGAGGCCGATGACGCGCACACCGCGCACGGGGTCGAAGGCCCACGACGAACTTCCCTGGCTGAGCCCCCTGCCGCTCCATGCCTTGAGGTAATCCTCCCTTCCCAGCCTGGAGGCGCCTCTGACGGGAGAGACCTCTGTGTTGCCAAGAAGGATATAGTACGGCACGTCGAGATGGGCCACCCATTTCTGAAAGACTTCCAGCGACTCCCTGTCGTTCGCGCCGTAGTGGATCTGGTCTCCGCCGAAGACCACAAAATCCAGCTTGGGCAGCCGGGACACCTGGCGGAGCGCGTCGATAAACAGGGGCACGCTCTTCTCGCGGTGCTGCCAGTTGCTCTCACCCCGCACATCGAGATGCAGGTCAGTGATATGGGCGAATTTGAACCTGGGAACCTCGACCGCCTGGGCAAAGGGGACGAACAATTCTCCCGCCGCCAGCGCGATGCCTGTTGCCGCGGTTCCCTTCAGGAATCTGCGCCTGTTCATGAGCACCTCGCGTATGTTTTTTTGGAGCGTGCCGACCATGTCGGCGTCAATTACGGCAACACGGTTGCATTGGTCCATATAATGCGTAAAATTGACATATCCGCGTCAGTATGTCAAGGGCAAAAAGGGAGCGGCCAAAGCTGCAAAAAGTCCTGTTGAAATTCAAAATCGCCTATGCTATGGTACTCATCATGAAGGAACTGCTCAAACAACTGCCGTCGGTCGACGAGCTTCTGAAGGAGGACAGGACAAGGGAGTGGCTTCAAGCGTACCCCCGGGTCCTTGTGCTCGAAGCTATCAGGACCGCAATCGACAGGCAGCGCAAGGCAATCATGCGGGCATCGGAACAGGGCAGCTCAAAGCTGGCCGTTTCGACCTCCGGGATGCTCGACCAGGCCGCGGAAATTCTCCGGGAACTGTCGGAACCCAGCCTCAAGCCACTCATCAACGCCACCGGCGTCGTCGTACACACCAACCTCGGACGGTCCATCCTTTCGGAAGCGGCCATCCGACGGGTCGTGGCGGTGAGCCGAAGCTATTCCAACCTTGAGTACGATATCGCAGCGGGCGAGCGCGGCAAACGCCACGTCCATGTGGAGAACATACTCAAAAGGCTCACCGGGGTGGAGTCGGCCACTGCCGTAAACAACAACGCGGCGGCGGTGCTCCTCTGCCTCAACACCCTTGCCCGGGGCAAAGAGGTGATCGTTTCGCGGGGTGAACTCGTCGAGATCGGCGGCTCCTTCCGCGTGCCCGAGGTCATGGAGCGGAGCGGCGCAATCCTGCACGAGGTCGGCGCCACGAACAAGACCCACCTCAAGGACTACGAAAAGGCGATCAACGAGAACACGGGCCTGCTCCTCAAGGTCCACACGAGCAACTACAAGATCGTCGGATTCACCAAGGAAGTCTCCCCGGAGGAATTGGCCGGGCTCGGGAAAAAGCACAATATCCCCGTGATGTGGGATTTGGGAAGCGGCAGCTTCATTGATCTCGCGGCATATGGCGCCGGCGATGAAACGACCGTCCAGCAGGCCGTTGATTCGGGCGTTGACGTGCTCACCTTCAGCGGGGACAAACTTTTGGGCGGGCCGCAGGCGGGCATGATCCTCGGCAGGAAAAAATATCTCGAGCCCATCCGTTCCAACCCCCTTACCCGCGCGCTGCGCCTGGACAAGATGACCCTGGCGGCGCTCGACGCGACGCTCGGCCAGTACCTGGACATGGACAAGGCGATCCGCGAAATTCCGACGCTCTGGATGCTGACCCAGCCGCTTTCAGAGATAGATCGGAAGGCGAGTGTTTTGGCATCAGGACTCGGGGTTCCGGCGCCTGCCGGTCTCACAGTCATGATCCAGGACGACCAGTCCCAAAGCGGCGGAGGGGCGCTGCCGACCGGAAATTTCCCGACAAGGACCGTCTGCATCCGCCACGACAAAATTTCCGCGAACCAGATCGAGTCGCGCCTGCGCGCTGGCACGCCGCACATCATCGCGCGCATCAAGGAAGGCATGGTCGTCTTCGACCCGCGCACCCTGAACGACGAAGAGCTCGGGAAGATCGTGGAAGCGATAAAAAAAATCCTCGCATAATTTTGCCACAGAACACAGAGTTCACAGAGGGCGTGGCAAAAGATACGGCTCCGTTCGTCATTCCCGCGAAAGCGGGAATCCAGAGATTCCCCCAATAATTGGCTGGATTCCGGGTCAAGCCCGGAATGACAGCGTGAGGCTTCACATCCGTCTAAGAAGTTCTCTGTGCCCTCTGTGGCTAAACGAATTTCATGAAATACATAATTCTCGGCACCGCCGGCCATATCGATCACGGAAAATCCAGCCTCGTCAAGGCCCTGACCGGGACGGACCCGGACCGCCTCAAGGAGGAGAAAGAACGCGGCATCACGCTCGATCTGGGTTTCGCGTCCCTTGACCTCCCGGGAGGCAACCGCCTCGGTATCGTGGACGTGCCCGGCCACGAAGGGCTCATCAAGAACATGCTTGCAGGAGTGGGCGGCATAGACATCGTCATGCTCGTCATTGCGGCTGATGAAAGCATCATGCCCCAGACCCGCGAGCACCTTGCCATCTGCGACCTCCTGCATGTCAAAAAGGGGTTGATCGCCCTTACAAAAATGGACATGGTCGAGAAAGACTGGCTCGCTCTCGTGCGGGACGAGGTCCGCGATTTCGTCAAAGGCACATTTCTCGAGAAGTCTCCCATCGTCCCGGTCTCAGCAAAGACCGGCGAGAACCTGAGCGTGCTCGTGCAGGAGCTTGTCAAACTCTCAGCAGAAGTATCCCCCAAGTCATCGAACGGCATCCTGCGGCTCCCCATCGACCGCGTGTTCACCATGAAAGGGTTCGGCACGGTCATTACCGGAACGCTCCTTTCGGGCACCGTCAGCGTTGAGCAAGAGGTGGCGATACTGCCCAAAGGCATCACAACAAAAGTCCGCGGCATCCAGTCCCACAACCAGGCCGCCAATCGCGCGGTCGCGGGCCAGCGCACTGCCGTGAACCTCCAGGGCATAGAGAAAGACCAGCTCTCTCGCGGTGAAACGATCGTCAACGCCGGGTTCCTGACCTCAACCAAAACGCTGGACGCGAAACTCGTCCTCTTGAAGCAGTCTCCGCGGGGGCTCAAGACGGGTTCCCGCATCCGGTTCTACAACACCACGCAGGAGGCCGTCGGCAGGATAACGATCCTGGGCGTTAATGAGCTTGCGCCGGGAGACGAAGCCCCTGTTCAGATCAGGCTTGAACAACCCGTGATCGTCCAGAACGGAGACCGGTACATTTTACGGTTCTACTCACCCATGGTGACGCTCGGCGGCGGGATGGTTTTGAACCCGCACACCCGGCGGCACAGGCAGGCGTCCATGCAGGAATCGCTGAAAAACCTCGGGGTGCTCGAAAAAGGGACCCTTGAGGAAAAGCTCGGTCTCCTGATCTCCGGAAAAGGTCTCGCCGGGATGGAAGAGGCCGAGGCCATTGGCGCTGTCGCGGCCGACAAACAGGAGATCACGGCGGCGCTCGCATCCCTGCCCCAGAAAAAGACCGTGCTGCGCGTGGACAGCGTCTATGTTCACACAACCCATCTCGCGATACTCGAAAAGAAGGTCCTTGACCTCATCGGGCAGTATCACCGGGAAAACCCGCTCAAGCCCGGCATGGACAAAGAGGAGCTCAAAGGCATGCTGCGGATGCGGCTTTCCGCCAGGGTGCTGAACATGACCGTTGACGGGCTGGTGAAGAAAAAGCAGATAGAGGCGGAGGGCTCGAAGCTCAAGGTCCCGGGGTTCAAGGCGGCAGGCGGTAAAATCCAGGACGAGGTCAAGAACAAGATCGTCGAAGCCATCAAAAGAGGGGGCACCCAGCCCCCGGTCAGGGAAGAGCTGCCCGCCCTCTTCGGCATATCGGAAAAGGACGCCAAGGACCTGATGAAACTCCTTGCGGACGAAGGCCGCACGGTCAGAATCAACGACTCGCTCCACCTGGACAGGGACGTGGTCGAGAAGGTCAGGACGGACCTCAGGAAACATCTGGAGGGGAAAAAAGAGATCACCATGGCCGAATTCCGCGACCTGGCCAGGACTTCACGCAAGTTCGCAGTGCCGCTCATGGAATTCTTCGACTCGCAGAAGCTGACGCAGAGGGTCGGGGATAAGAGGGTGTTGCGGGGGTAAGCTTTTCCTGAGCCGGGCAGGTCCACAGTTCATTCGCAAACGCATTCTTCGGCCCCGTCGGGTGTCCGAACCCAATTCCCATTCCAAACCGGGTCTCGATGTCCCGCCGTATCGTTCACTCACCACGCTCACTGCCGGAGCCTGTTTATACGTTGCACTCTATTTTGGTCTGACTGACCGGGAGAGTAATGGTAAACGTGGTCCATCCTCCGGCGGTCCGCGAGACGCCGATGCATCCCCCGTGGGCCTCGATCAGCCGTTTCGAGATCGCCAGTCCCAACCCCGTCCCCTTCGGTTTTGTCGTGAAAAACGGGTGGAACATCTTTGTCATCACTGCGGCGTCCAGTTCCCTGCCGGTATTGGATATCTCCAGCTGGACGGCATTGGCCGCCGCGTCATACCGCGTTTTCATGGACAGGGTGCCGCCGTCCGGCATGGCGTCTACGGCATTCAGAAACAGGTTCATGAACACCTGCTTCATCTGCATCGGGTCGGCCGTAATCGCGGGAAGGTCGGAGTCTAAATCCCTATCGAGAGCGATCGGCCGCGATGCCGCAGGCGCCCGGGACGGATTTTTCAGCACCAGGTTTGCAACGGAGTCGAGGACGGTGTTCATGTTTATCTCATCGAACTGGGGGCGCGACGGTCTGGCAAAATTCAGAAGGCCCTGAATCAACAGCTCTATCCGTTTGATCTCTCCGATCACCTGCACGAGAATGCCTTTGTCCTCTTGCGGCAGATACGGTTCCCTGGCGAAGACCTCGATCGACGCCTTGATGCCGGCAAGAGGGTTCTTGATCTCGTGCGCCAGTCCGGTCGCCAGCTCTCCCGTGCACTTGAGCTGATCAGTCCGCTGCTGCGCTTCCTCCGCCCGTTTCCGCTCGGTGATGTCGCGGTCGATCGCGAGAATATACTTGTGGTCCCCGAGTTCAAGAAGACCGGCGCTTATCTCAACGGGGAACACCGTGCCGTCTTTTTTGACATGATGGACCTCCCGCTTGATCCAGTCTCCGCTGAAGATGCGCTGGATACGGTCCTGCGCTCTGGCCGCGTCCTCGGGAGTGTCAAGGTCCCGTATGTTCAGCGCCAACAGTTCTTCAAGCGCATAGCCGTGCATCGCGACCGCCGCCTGATTGGCGGCCACGATCCTGCCCGCCTGCTCTCCTTCGGCATCCAAAATAAAAATGGCGTCTCCGGCGCTTTCGAACAGCATCCGGTAACGCTTCTCACTCTCCTCTATTCTTTTGAGCTGTTCCTTCAGCGATCCCGCCATAGCGTTAAATCCGACCGCCAATTCGCCGAACTCGGCCCGCAGCCCTTCAATGCGGTGCTCCAGATTGCCCGCCTTCAGTTTTCTCGTCGCATCGAGGAGGACCTGGATCGGCCCGGTAACGCCCCTCATCGCCGCGAACAACAGCACCGCGATCAGCAGGGGACCGGCGGCGACGAGTATGACCAGGATTATTCTCGTCCGGTGCACTTCCCGCAGGGTTTCTTCCGTCCGTTCAATGAGCCTCTTGTTGGTCATGACGATCATGGTGTTGACCTTGCTGATGAGCGAATCACTGATGATGTGGGCTCTGTCCTGTTCCGACTGGAGCCGGGCGGGGCTCTTCTTCAGGTTTATCGCGCTGCTTACTGCCTGGCCATACTGGTCGATCTGATGGTGCAAATCCTGGAGACGCTCCAGCACATCCGGCGTGTGGTGGCAATCAAAACAGGAGTTGATCGTCATTCTCATTCCGCTCACATGGCTCTCGACCGCGCCTTCGCTCTCCGCGTGCCGCGTGCTCTGCGAATACAGGTCCGCTTCCACCCGGCGAATTTCCAGCAGGAGGTTCTCTCTCAGTATTTCGACGCGGTGGAACATGATGATTTCCTCGAACCGGGACGTGGTGGTATCGATTGCCCTGATGAGGTAGGCTCCGCCCAGGAAAAAAAACAGGGAGACGGCGCTCAGGATGAGAATGATTTTTTTCTTCATGGTGGATGGCTATACTTTCACTGCAAAAAGTTGAATCTTTACAGCATTGTAACGTGATTGGCGAATCCTGTCAATATCCAAAACAGGAAAGGTCCTGTTTCGTGCGGGCTTTATTTCACGACCGCCCGTTTTACGAACTCGAGCTCGTCGTCGCGGGTCCTGACAGCTCCGTCGAGCTTTGCGTCCAGGAGTTCGGCGAGGATCTTCCGGTACTGCGGGCCGGGCGGGACGCCCATCCCTTTGAGGTCGTCTCCGGTGAGCGTCACCTTGACGTTGCGAAGATGCGTGAGGTAGAGAGAGATATATTTCCTCGCCCGCTCCTGCTTTGCCTTGGCCATCATCAGGAGGATCGCCTCGGTATCGAGCGGTGCAAGCAGGTCATACACCCGGCTTGCCGGCAGCTGCTGGTCCTTGTAGAATAGATACAGCACCTCCCGGGAGCGGACCCGCGCCTGCTGCACACGCGTCCTGAGCCGGACCGGGACCGCGAGCCGTTCGAGCGCTTCCGCTGCCGAGGCGTCCTTCATGCGGTCGAGGAGGCCGAGAAAATAAACAAACCACTTCTCTGCCGTCAGGTCCAGGTAGAGCAGCCGGAACCAGGTGAGCGTCTCGTCGACGACGGTAAAGAGCCGCTCCAACTCGGCGGAACCCTTGAGGCCCGGGTGGATAAATTTCAGGAGGTCGAGGCCCCTCATGCGCCGGAGGGCCTTGAGCGGCTGCGCCTCGGAAAACATCAGGATGAGCTCGCTCAAGATCCGTTCGCCCGTCAGCCGGTCGAACAGTCTCATGTTTACGGCGCTCTTGATCAGGTTCAGCGTGTGCTTGCTCAGGTGAAAGTCGAAGCGCTGTTCGAAGCGGATCGCCCGCAGAACGCGGGTTGGGTCCTCGACGAACGAGAGGCTGTGCAGGACGCGGATGGTCTTGTCCTTGATGTCGCGCAGGCCGCCGAAGAAATCGATGAGTTCGCCGTAGTGTTTCCGGTTCAGGCGCACGGCGAGCGTGTTGATCGTAAAGTCCCGGCGGTAGAGGTCCTTCTTGATGGAAGAGAGCTCCACCGTGGGCAGGGCCGCGGGCGATTCGTAGTATTCGAGCCGCGCCGTCGCGATGTCGAGCTTGAGCCCGGAAGGCAGCACGACGACGGCGGTGCCGAACTTCTGGTGCGTCTTCATGCGGCCGCCCGCCTTTTTCACGAGCATGCCCGCGAAAGTGATGCCGTCCCCTTCGACCACGATGTCCACATCCAGGTTCGGGGCGCGAAGAAAAAGGTCACGAACGATCCCCCCGACGAGGTAGACCGGGAACCCGCTCTCGTCGGCCACATCGCCGACGAGGTGGAGTGCTTCGCGCGCCTCGTGAGGCACACGCTCTTCGATCAGCCCCTTCACGTGCCTGACGGTCCGGGGCGGCAGTTCCCCGCTCTCGGGCAGCTCTGAGAGCCGCTCCTCATGCAAAGAACGCAGCAGGTCGGTACGGGTAATCGCCCCCACGAGAGCGCCCCCTTCATCGAGGACGGGCAGGAAGCGCTGGTGCTCCTCGATCATGATCCGTTCCACCTGGTTCACGGGCGTTTCGGGCGTGACGACCTGGCCGCCTGCGCTCATGAACTCCTCGGCCTTCCGCTGGCCGAGACCGTGAAAGAGCGCCTTCTGCACGACTTCGCGCGTGATGATGCCCTCGAACGTCTCATCGCGCAGGACCGGCAGCACGTTCACGCTGAACCGGGTCATGGCCTCGCCGGCCTCCGCCAGGGTGCTGCCCAAGGGAATGGTCTTGACCGGCGACGTCATGAGCTCCCGCGCAACGGGGCCGGGCTTGATGTGCCGCTTCAGGATGTCGATGAGGCGTTCCCGGGTCTGGAGGTACGTCATGTCCTTGACCGCGGCCGACGCCGCCGTCGCATGTCCGCCGCCGCCCAGCTCTTCCAGCACGAAACCGGCGTTCACCTGGGGGATCCGGCTGCGCGCGATGACGTGCGTCTTGTCGCCCATCTGGACCACGAGAAAAAGAACGTCCAGGCTCTCCATGTCCCTGATCTTGTGCGCGAGATTGGCAAGGTCCGGGATGAAATGCGGGACCGCCATCGAGGAAATGGCGACGCGGACGCCGTTGATGTCGTAGCTTTTGGCGGATTCGATGAGGCTGCTCAGGACCGCGACCTGTTCCGCCGTAAGCTCCCGGGAGATGAAGTCTGCAACGATGTTCAACTGGGCGCCCTGCGAGAGCAGGTATGCCGCGGCCTGCACATCACGCACCGTCGTCGAAACGAAGGTGAGCGACCCCGTTTCCTCGTAGATGCCGAGCGCGAGGACCGTCGCTTCAAGCGGGGTGAGCGGAATCCCCCGTTCTCTCAGCAGCTCGACCATGATCGTGGTCGTGGCGCCGATCTGCTCTATGACTTCCCGCTCGCCCCGGAGGTCTCCTTCCGCTGCGGGATGGTGGTCGTAGATATGCACCGTAACGCCGGGGTTTTTCAGGGCCCCGGCAAGTTTGCCGAGCCGCGCGGGGTTCCGGTTGTCGACGATAATGAGCCTGGTGACGGCGTCCACGTCGATGTTTTTCAGACGCTCCACCTCGAGGGCATAGAACATGGACTCGAGAAAGAAATCCCGCATGCTTTTCTCCTGCGAGCCGGGGAACACCAGCTTCGCGTCCGGATAAAGCTTCTTAGCGGCGACCATGGAGGCCAGTGCGTCGAAATCCGCGTTTGTATGGCTGGTGATGATTTCCATCGTTCAATTTCGGATTGCGGATTGCGGATTGCGGATTTTTACATCAGACCAGTTATTTTTTCTATTCTCATTCCGCCATCTGCAATCCGCAATTCCCTTATCCTGCTTCTTGTCTTCTATTCCGCAATCCGCAATCCGAAATCCGCAATAGAGTCACCCTCTCGGATGGTACTTCTCGTGGATCTTCCGGAGCCGCTCGCGGGATACGTGCGTGTAAATCTGCGTCGTGGAAATGTCGGAATGGCCGAGCATGGCCTGTACCGCGCGCAGGTCCGCGCCATTGTCGAGGAGGTGCGTTGCAAAGGAGTGACGCAGGGTGTGCGGCGAGACCGTGCTCTTGATGCCCGCCCTCCGGGCGTAAAATTTTATCCGTTCCCAGAACATCTGGCGGGTGATCCCGCGGCGCTGCGAGCTGATAAACAGGTAGTCCGAATCCCTGCCGCCCAAAAGCGCGCGGCGCGCCCCGTCCAGGTACTCCTGCACGGAAGCCGCGGCCGTCTCACCCAGGGGGACCGCCCTCTCTTTCGACCCTTTCCCTAAAACGACGAGAAAGCCGCGTTCGAGATTGATATCGCGCGGCTTAAGACCGACGAGTTCGCTTACGCGGAGCCCCGTCGCATACAGCAATTCAAGCATGGCCTTGTCGCGCAGCCCTATCTCTGTCGCGGAGTCCGGCTGGTTGAGCAGGGTGTCCACGTCTTCCGTTGAGAGTGTTTTCGGCAGGCGTTTCCACCCCCGCGGGGTCTCCAGATTCACCGTCGGGTCGCTCTCCGCCAGGCCGTCGATCAGGAGATACTTGTGAAAGCCCCTGATCGCAGACAGACACCGCGAGACCGAAGGCGTGGCGATTCCGCTCGAAACCAGGCCGGACAGAAAGGCGGCCACGTCCTCCCGCGTGATGTCGTCCGGCCTTCTTGTCCTCATGGCCTCCTGGTATTTGCGCAGGTCCCTCCCGTAGGACTCCAGGGTGTTCCGGGCGAGTCCTTTTTCGACGGCCAGGTAAATGAGAAACTTTTTCAACAGTTCATCTTCCATGGCAAAAACGGTCAAGAGTGTCCGGATTTCTCTATTTCGATTTTATGTTATTAGCGCTGAAAAAGCAAGAAAATCACCAGGAGGGAAAGGGACAGCGGGCATGAGCGGTCAGATAAGACCGAACCGCCTCATTCTTCTCCGGAAGGCGTCCCGGGGCATTTTCAGAAGCTGAGCGGCCCTGCTCTGATTTCCGCCCGCCATATCGAGGGCCTTTTTGACCAGCGCATGTTCCACCTCCTCGATCGACAGCCCCGTTTCGGGGATCACAAGCCCCTCAAGCGAGACCGGGAGGCCGTCCTGCGCGGCAATGAGAACATTCCCCCCCAGGAGATCGGGGGACAGATGTCCCGGTTGAAGCTCCTCATCTATTTCGAGGATCATGGCCCGTTCAATCACGTTCTTCAGTTCTCTGACGTTGCCGGACCAGGGATGGGACAGCAGGATTTGCTCCGCCTCCGGGGAAATCCCGCGAATGTTCTTGTGGCACTCCCGGTTGAAATACTCGATAAAGTGGCGCGCCAGCAGCAGGATGTCCCGGCCCCGGTCCCGGAGCGGCGGCAGATGTATAGGAACGACTTGGAGCCGGTAGTAGAGGTCTTTCCGAAACCGGTTCTCGTTCACGGCCTTTGCAAGCTGCTGGTTCGTGGCGGAAACCACCCGCACATCAACCTTGATGTCTTTGACTCCGCCGACCCTCTTGAAGGTCCTCTCCTCAAGCATCCGCAGCAGCTTTGCCTGCATGCTCACATGCATGTCGCCGATCTCGTCCAGAAACACGGTGCCGCCGTCGGCAAGCTCGAAGAGGCCCTTTTTGGAGGTCTTCGCGTCCGTGAAGGCACCCTTTTCGTGGCCCATAAGCTCGCTCTCCAGCAGGGTCTCCGGAAGCGCCGCGCAGTTGATCGCCATGAACGGCTTGTCTGCCCGGGCGCTGCTGTAATGGACGGCCTTGGCGACCAGTTCCTTTCCCGTCCCGCTCTCACCCTGGATCAGGACCGTCGTCGCGTCGCTCTTCGCGATCATGAGGATGAGGTTCTTGACCTTCCGAATCTCGTCGCACTCGCCGATGATGGCGTCGACGCTGCTTCTGCGTTCCTGGCGAAGCTGCTTCACCTGGGTCCGGAGTGAGCCCGCTTCCAGCGCTTTCCTGATTACGAAGGTGATCTCCTCGAGATTGAAGGGCTTGCTGATGTAATCGTAGGCCCCGAGCTTCATGGCCCTGACGGCCGATTCCACCATGCCATAGGCGGTTATCATGATGACCATAAGCCCGCGTTCAGGGACGTCCAGCTTCGCGAGGAGTTCCAGGCCGCTCATTTCCGGCAGGCGATTGTCCAGCAGAACGAGCTCGGGCTGTTCGTCATTGATCAGCTCGAGCCCCTTTTCCGCCGAGTCGGCGCTCATCACGTCGTAGCCTTCCCTGGCCAGGTGCTGTTCCAGCGTCCAGCGGATCAGTTTTTCATCATCGATGATAAGGATCTTTTGCGGCATATCCAGGCTCTCCTCTCAAGCCTTGATGTTCCGAGGGTATGGAAAGACGACGGTGAAGCGCGTCCCTTTGCCGGGAGCGCTCACCACGTTGATTTCCCCGCCGTGCTGTTCGATGATCCGCTGCGTGATCGACAGGCCGAGTCCCGTCCCCTGCTGCCGCGTCGTAAAGAAAGGATTGAAGATCCTGTTCAGATTGTCCTGGGAAATCCCCTTTCCCGAATCGGAAAACTCGATCTCGACCGAGCCCGGGTTTTCACCTGCCGGCAGGGACGACTTCGTTTCCACGGTGAAGGTACCACCCTCCGGCATTGCCTGGATCGCATTCAGCTCTATGTTGATCAGCGCCTGCTGGATCAAATCCGGGTCCAGCGTGAGCCAGGGCAGGCCCGGCGACAGTTTTCGTTCGGTGACGATGCCGTTTTTCGCGAACTGCGGCTCGAGAAAATCGAGCAGCTTGCCGATCAACTCGTTGATGTCCACGAGCGTCATCCTCGGCTCCGGCGGCCGGGCGAAGGAGAGCAGGTTCTTCACGGCTTTGTCCATGCGCTCCACCTGCGAGAGCACTTCATCGAGCACCATCCGTTTCTGGTCCCCGACGGCCAGGTCCGCTTTGAACACCTGGATAACGCCCGCGATGCCGGCGAGCGGATTTTTGATCTCATGGGCGATGCCCGCCGCCATCTCTCCGATGGATGCAAGCCGGTCCGCCCGCTTCATCTGCTCATAGTGGTACCGCTCGACCCTGCGCCTGGCGCGCTCCAGCTTGGTCAGGAGCGAATTAAAGGCATCGCCCAGCCTGCCGATGTCATCCGAACTCTTGACCTCGACGCGCGCCTCAAGGCCGCGCTCGGCGCGCTCCATGGTGCTGATCAGTTCCTGGATGGGGTTCGAAACATAGTAGGTCAGAAAGAGGGACAGGGACACCGCCAGGATAGAGGTCACCCCGAAGGCCCAGAGGAACATGGTCTTGCTGACCTCGGCGATTTTCGCCTGGGCATGGGCCATGGAGACGTCCACCGCGAGAATGCCGTTCAATTTGGCCGTGGAACCATGGCAGCGGAAGCACCGCTGGTCGTTCTCGATGGGGAACAGAACGGAGAAGATGCCCTCGTCCCTGCGCTTGATCGGTTCCTTGAACTTTCCCGCGAGGAACCACCTTTGCGTGGAAGGGTCGACTTTCCTGCCTATCAATGAGCGTTTTGACGCTTTGAGGATGACTCCATTCGGGCTGAAGATCGTTATTCCGTGGATATTGTGGTACTTCCCGACCGCTTCGAGTATGTTCTGCACCTCCTTGCTCTTCCCGTCCAGCATGGCGTTGGCAAGGCTGCGTTCGATCGTATTCGAGATGATCAGAATATTGTCCTCGAGCGCATCTTCCATCTGCGCCCGCTGGTAACCGATGTTGAGCCACGTGCCGAAGCCGATGGTCACCGCCAGGATGACGGTGATCGCAATGATGATCTTGCTCCTGAGGCTTGAGATGATTATCACCCTGCATCCACCTTCCCGATAAGATCGGTCAGTCTCCCGGTCCCCTGCTCCCGCAGCAGCGCCTCCAGGCCGGACAGCACCTCGAGCGTCGCGCGCGGATTGATGAAGTTCGCGGTCCCCACGGCGACCGCCGATGCGCCGGCGAGGATGAACTCCAGGGCGTCCTCGCCCGTGACGATGCCCCCCATGCCGATGATCGGCAGTCGGACCGCTTTTGCGGTCTGCCATACCATGCGTACGGCCACCGGTCGGATGGCCGGCCCGGACAGGCCGCCCGTGCAGTTTGCGAGCCGGGGCCTCCTGCACCGCACGTCGATGGCCATCCCAAGGAGGGTGTTGATGAGAGAGAGCCCATCGCACCCGGCATCCCGCGCGGCCCCGGCAAACTCCGTGATGTCCGTAACATTCGGAGAGAGCTTGGCAATGACCGGCAGCTTCGTGGCCTTGCGGACCGCGGACAGGAGCTCGAAGGCCGATTTAACCTGCGTGCCGAACACGATGCCCCCCTCCTTGACATTGGGACAGGATATGTTCACCTCGAGGCCGGACACGCCGGCAACTCCATCCAGCCTCTCCGCAACTCCGACGTAATCATCGAGGCTGTAGCCGAAGATGTTGACGATGACCGCGGTATCGTACTTCCTGAGAAAGGGCAGTTTTTCGTTCAGGAAGACGTCCACGCCGGGGTTTTCCAGCCCGATGGCGTTCAGCATGCCCGACGGCGTCTCCCAGATCCGCGGCGGCGGATTGCCCTTGATCGGTTTGAGCGAAATGCCCTTGACGATCACGCCGCCGAGCTTGTTCAGGTCGACGAAATCGGCGTACTCCTCCCCGTAGCCGAAGGTGCCCGACGCGGTGAGCACGGGGTTCTTGAGCCTGATCCCGGCGAAATCGACGGAGAGGTCGGGCTTCGTGATTGCGGATTGTTTACCCACCATTTCTGACTCCGCATTCGGTCGTTCTTAATCCGCATCTATTAATTCGCATTTCGCAATCTATTATCTGCAATTTTTTTTACTCCGCAATCCGCAATCCGAAATTCAGATTATCTTCTCAACTTCAGAAATACCTGCTCTCCCCATTCGATCTCCCGTGAATCGAACACGGGCCCTTCCTTGCACGCGCGTTTGTATCCTCCGGCTTTCATCGGGATCGAGCAGCCCATGCACGCGCCGAGACCGCAGGCCATGCGTTCTTCCACGGAAACATGGCACGGGATCGCGTGTTCGGCGGCGATCCTGGCGACCGCCGCGAGCATGGCATGAGGGCCGCAGGCATAAAGAACGAGATGGGTCTTTTGCTCCATCTTCGTCAGAAAGGCGTTCAGGACGTCCGTGGTCATTCCCTTGATGCCCCTGCTTCCATCTTCGGTCGCAATATGCACCCTGGCCGTGACATCCCTGAAACTTTTTACGATGCCGGCGGGGGGAAGACACGCCTTGTCTTTCGATCCCAGGAAGAGGTGAGCGCGCGGACCCGCGCGCTGTGCCAGAAAATGCAAGGGAGGAAAACCGCTTCCTCCCGCGACGAGGACGGGAGTAGCACCCTTGTCCGGCAGGGGAAATCCTTTTCCGAGCGGGCCGAGCAGACTGAGCGTATGTCCGGCCTCCACGCCGCTCAGCAGAGCGGTCCCTCTGCCCACAACCCGATAGACGATTTCAATGGATGATTTTGAAGGGGTTGACGAGATGCCGAACGGACGAGCAAGGAGCGGATCCCTGTTCTCCGATACCCTGAGCATCACGAACTGCCCGGGAAGAGCGGCGGCGGCCGCTTCCGGCGCCTTGAGAACGAGGCGGTAATACCCCCTGCCCGCGGACTTGTGGTAAACTATCGTTGCCTTGTGAAGCCTATTCGAAGGCAATCTCGATCTCCTGGATTTCGTATACCACGGTCTTGGCGGGTGTCTTGATCGTGACGACGTCTCCGACCTTGTGCCCGATGAGGGCTTTGCCCACCGGGGACTGCACGGAGATCTTCCCCTTCTTGAAGTCCGCCTCTTCCTGACCGATGAGCGTATACTTCCTGGTATCTCCGGAATCGGTGTCGGCAAGCGTGACGGTCGAACCGAACACGACTTTTTCGTTCGTCAGCTTCGAAACGTCGATGATCTGCGCGTGGGCAAGTTTGTGTTCAAGCTCGCGCTTCTTGGCGTCGAGATGCCCCTGCCGCTCCTTGGCTGCGTGATACTCCGCGTTCTCGGAAAGATCTCCGTGCGCCCGCGCTTCTTCGATGTCTCTGATGTTTTTCGCCCGCTCGACCTTGACGATGCGGTCGAGCTCCAGCTTGAGCTTTTCGTAGCCCTCTTTGGTCATGGGAATCTTCTGCGTCATAATGCGTGATACTCCTGAATGGACTTGACCTGTAAAGGCCGTGTTTTAATTGCCGATATGCCGTGCACCGCAGCCTTGGCCGCCGAGATCGTCGTGAAATAGGGAACCCCTTTGATCAGGGTCGTGCGCCGGATCGAATAGGAGTCTTTCTGCGACTGCGCGCCGTGCACCGTGTTGATCACCAGGTCGACCTGCATGTCCGTGATCTGGTCCACGATATGCGGCCTGCCCTCGGTCACCTTGTTCACCGTCTCGATGGTGATGCCCCGCTTTCTGAGGTAGTCCGCGGTGCCCCGGGTCGCCACAATGGAGAACCCGGCTTTTTCCAGCCCCTGCGCCACTTCAAGCAGGCCCGGCTTGTCCTTGTCCTTGACGCTTAAAAAAACGCGGCCCGAGACAGGCAGGGGATTGCCCGCGGCCAACTGGGACTTGGCGAATGACATGCCGAAGTCCGTATCGATGCCCATCACCTCGCCGGTTGATTTCATCTCCGGCCCGAGCAGCGTATCAACGCCCGGAAATTTGGCAAAGGGAAAAACCGCTTCCTTGACCGAGATGTGTCTCACGGTCACTTCCTTGGTGAAGCCCAGTTCGGCAAGGGTCTTGCCCGCCATGACGCGGGCGGCGAGCTTGGCAAGCGGCACCCCGATCGCCTTGGAGACGAAGGGCACGGTCCGCGACGCCCGGGGGTTCACCTCGAGCACATAGAGGCGGCCTTCCTTCACCGCGAACTGGATGTTCATCAAACCGACGACGCCGAGCTCGGTCGCGAGCGCCCGGGCCTGGTGGTCGATCTCTGCGATAATGGTTTGCGATAAAGAGAACGGCGGAAGAGAGCAGGCCGAATCGCCGGAGTGCACCCCCGCCTCTTCGATGTGCTCCATGATGCCCGCGACGACCACGGTCTTCCCGTCCGAGATCGCGTCCACGTCGATCTCGACCGCGTCTTCAAGATATTTGTCGACCAGCACCGGACGCTCGGGCGACGCCTTGACCGCCCGGGACATGTAGTTCCGGACGCTCTCCTCGTCGTAGACGATCTCCATGGCCCTGCCGCCGAGCACATAGGAAGGCCTGACCATCACCGGGTATCCGATCCGGTTGGCGGCGTCCACCGCCTCGTCGCAGGACACCGCCGTTCCGCTCTCGGCCTGCAGAAGACCGAGCTTGTCGAGCAGTTCCTTGAACCGCTTCCGGTCCTCGGCCCGGTCGATGCTGTCGGGAGAGGTGCCGAGGATGCGCACGCCCTCTTTCTCGAGCGGCACGGCGAGCTTGAGAGGCGTCTGCCCGCCGAACTGCACGATCACGCCCACGGGCTTTTCCCGGTGTATAATATGTAAAACGTCTTCCAGTGTCAAGGGTTCAAAATAGAGCCGGTCCGAGGTGTCGTAGTCCGTGCTGACCGTCTCGGGGTTGCAATTGACCATGATGGTCTCATACTCGTCCTCTTTCAGCGCGAAGGCCGCGTGTACGCAGCAGTAGTCGAACTCGATTCCCTGCCCGATCCGGTTCGGCCCGCCCCCCAAGATCACGACCTTTTTGCGGTCGGTCGGGTTCGCCTCGCATTCTGCTTTTACCTGACCCCTGACTCCTGACCCCTGACCCCCGATCTTATAGAACGGCTTCTCATAGGTCGAATACAGATAGGGCGTATGCGCCTCGAACTCGGCGGCGCAGGTGTCCACGGTCTTGAAAACCGGCGTGATACCGAGTGCCATGCGGGCCTTGCGGACCGCATCTTCCGTGGTCGTGAGAAGCTTTGCAATTCTGCGGTCGGAGAAACCGTACTCCTTTGCGCGCCTGAGCGGATGGTCGAGCCCGGAAGACGGGTCGCTCAAAACGCTCCCTCCCTGCTCCCGCAGGTCTTTCTCCCTGTCAACGATCTGCTTGATCTGGTGCAGGAACCAGGGGTCGATCTTGGAAAGGCTGAATATCTCGTCGATCGTCATGCCCGCGCGAAGCCCATCGGCGATGTACCAGATCCGCTCCCAGTTCGGCACGCTGATCTTCTGGCGGATGTCGGCTGCCGCATGCTCGCCGTCTCCGTCCCGGTCCCGGCGCGATTCGAGGCCGTAGCGGTCGATCTCAAGCGAACGGAGCGCTTTTTGGAGTGATTCCTTAAAGGTCCTGCCGATCGACATGGCCTCGCCCACGGACTTCATCTGCGTCGTGAGCGTTGCGTCCGCCTGGGGAAATTTCTCGAAGGCGAACCGCGGGAACTTCACGACCACATAATCGATCGTGGGTTCGAATGACGCGGGCGTAGCCTTTGTGATATCGTTCGTAATCTCGTCGAGGGTAAAGCCCACGGCGAGCTTGGCGGCGATCTTGGCGATGGCGAAGCCCGTGGCCTTGGACGCCAGGGCAGAGCTCCGCGACACGCGCGGGTTCATCTCGATCACGACCATCCTGCCGTTGTCGGGATCGACCCCGAACTGGATGTTCGACCCGCCGGTGTCCACGCCGATCTCTCGGATGATCTTGAGCGAAGCGTCGCGCATGATCTGATATTCTTTATCCGTAAGGGTCTGCGCCGGCGCCACGGTGATGCTGTCGCCGGTATGGATGCCCATGGGGTCGAAATTCTCGATGGAGCAGACGATGACCACGTTGTCTTTCGTGTCGCGCATCACCTCGAGCTCGTATTCCTTCCATCCCACGACGGATTCCTCGACCAATACCTGATGGACCGGGCTGGCCTCGAGGCCGCGTGAGATCAGGTCGGTGAACTCTTCCCGGTTATACGCAATGCCTCCGCCGGTGCCGCCCAGCGTGAACGCCGGCCGGAGGATCGCGGGGAAGCCGACCTTTTCCAGGATCTCGTAGGCCTGTTCCCTGCTCGTGGCGAACCCGCTCTTCGGCACATCGAGGCCGATGTTCTCCATGGCCTTCTTGAACAGCTCGCGGTCCTCGGCCTTCTTGATGGACGGCAGTTTTGCGCCGATGAGCTCGACATGATATTTTGCGAGCACCCCCATTTCAGCGAGCGCAACGGCCGTGTTCAGCGCGGTCTGGCCGCCCATGGTCGGGAGCAGCGCGTCGGGCCTTTCACGCTCGATGATCTTCGCCACCACGGACGGCGTAATTGGCTCGATATAGGTCCGGTGCGCCATCTCGGGGTCGGTCATGATCGTGGCCGGGTTCGAATTGACGAGCACGATCTCGTATCCTTCCTCCTTGAGCGCTTTGCAGGCCTGCACGCCCGAGTAATCGAATTCGCAGGCCTGTCCGATCACGATCGGCCCGGCGCCGATGATCATGATCTTTTTAATGTCCGTCCGTTTCGGCATTCACTTACCTCGCAAACTTAAAAACAATTTTTACCGCAGAGCACGCAGAGGTCGCAGAGTTTAAATTTCGTACAAATCCTGGATATTGATTCAGCATTTCTCTTTCTCAGCGTTCTCGGCGATCTCCGCGGTGAAATCAGTCTCCGAATTCCTGCACCCAGCCATTCTCCAACCCGTACTTGTCCATGATCCGGAGGGCTTCTTCATACTCATCGATACTGATCCGGCGCGACAGCTCCGCGAACTCATTCGCCTTGTATGCCGGGAAGTACTGGGACATGAGGCTGATGTAAACGTCCTTCGAGATTTCCTCGGCAAGGAACTTCATCACGCCTTCGGTCCCGGACAGCCCGCCCGGCAGGACCAGATGCCGTATGATAAGCCCTCTCTTCGCGATACCGTTCTCGTCGAGCGCCAGGTTGCCGACCTGTCGGTACATTTCCCTGATGGCGGCCCGGTTGATCTCCGGATAGTGCGGCGCAATCGAGTATTTACGGGCAATATCATGGTCCGAGTAACGCATGTCCGGCAGATAGATGTCGACGATCCCGTCGAGCAGCCTGAGCGCCTCGGGAGATTCGTACCCGCTCGTATTGTACACCACGGGAAGATTGAAACCGCGCTCCGCGGCGCTCCCCAGCGCCTTCAGGATCTGCGGCATGAAGTGCGTCGGCGTCACCAGGTTCAGGTTGTGACATCCCTGCTCCTGCAGCCACAGCATCTGACAGGCCAGTTCAGCCGTTGTTTTTTCAGTGCCATTCCCCATCTGGCTGATGGGATAGTTCTGGCAGTAAAGACAGCGCAGATTGCAGTTTGTCAGGAAGATCGTGCCTGAGCCTTTTGTCCCGGAGAGCGGCGGTTCCTCGCCGTGATGGGGACTCACGCTCGAGATTGCCGGATTGAGACCGGACCTGCAAAAACCGAGTTTGTCGTTCTTGAGGCGGTTCATCCCGCACTCGCGCGGGCAGACGCGGCAGCTTTCGAGAAGCTGATACGCCGCCTCGATGCGCCTGTTCAATTCAGTATGAGATAGGGATGCCAACATTGGAACCTTCAGAGCTTTTTACCGCAGAGGTCGCAGAGTCCGCGGAGGAGGAAACAATTCAATCTTGATGTTAACATCTCGAATCTGATTTTCTCTGCGATCTCCGCGATCTCCGCGGTGTAATCTATTGGGTTTTATGCTTTTCCATCATGTCGATAAACCGCTGGAACAGGTACCTGCTGTCGTGCGGCCCCGGTGATGCCTCGGGATGGTACTGCACGCAGTACGCCGGCAGGGTCTTGTGCCGGAACCCTTCGCAGGTCTGATCGTTCAGGTTCACATGGGTCATAACGACCTGGTCCTTTATGGTTTCCATGTCCACGGCGAACCCGTGATTTTCGGCCGCGATCTCAACTTTTCGGGTGGTCAGGTCCATGATCGGCTGGTTTCCGCCGTGATGTCCGAACTTGAGCTTGTAGGTCTTCCCGCCGAGCGCGAGTCCCAGGAGCTGCTGCCCGAGGCAGATGCCGAAGACGGGCTTCCTGCCCAGTATTTTTTTGATGTTCTCGATGGCATAGGTAACCGGCTCTGGGTCGCCCGGACCGTTCGACAGGAATACCCCATCCGGGTTCATGGCAAGCACTTCTTCCGCTTTCATCGTAGCCGGCACCACGGTCACGTCGCAACCCGCCTGGGTCAGGAGCCGCAATATATTTCGCTTGATGCCGTAGTCGTAGGCCACGACTTTATACCGGGAAGCGGGTTTTCCACGGTATCCCGTGGCAATGTCCCAATCGCCTTCACTCCAGGCATAGGGCTCCTTGCAGGTCACATCCTTTGCGAGATCAAGGCCGCTCATTTTCGGGAGCTTCCCGGCCTTCGTCACCACCCCGGCCGGATCAAAGTCTTTCGTCGAAATGACCCCCGGCTGCGCGCCGAAATCGCGAAGATGGCGGGTAAGCGCCCGCGTATCGATCCCCTGGATGCCCACGATGCCGTGCGCCTTGAGATACGCATGGAGCGATTGCTTCGAACGCCAGTTGCTCGGGATGTCCAGATATTCCTTCACGATGAAACCCTCTACATAGGGCCTTCCGGACTCCACGTCCTCGTCGTTCACGCCGTAGTTTCCGATCTGCGTGTAGGTCATGGTGACGATCTGGCCCTTGTACGACGGGTCGGTCAGGATCTCCTGGTATCCGGTCATGCTCGTATTGAACACGATCTCTCCCGAGGTCTCGCCTTCGGCCCCGAAAGATTCCCCTTCGAACACCAGGCCGTCAGCTAATGCAAGAATCGCTTTTTTCATACGTGATAATCCTTTTTTTACCGCAGAGATCGCTGAGCACGCAGAGGAAGATCTTAAATTCCAAATCTTAAATAAGCCTTTCCTCTGCGACCTCTGCCTGCGCCCAGCGCCTATGAGTGCAAGGCACGAATGCAGGGTGCGTCCTCCGCGGTGAAAGCTTTAAAATCTGTCTCTTACTTTCCCGTTCACGTCCACCACTTCCCCGCTTACCCTGTCCCCGTCGACGGCCATATGAATATAGTGGTAAAATCCGCCATTCGGCTCGTCGGCGTACAGCGGGGCCCCGCCGCCACCGGTAGTGACATGGGAAATGCCCTCGACGGTCTTGCGCAGGTAGAGGTGCTCATGGCCGGTGAACACGGTGGTCACTTTATTCTTCACAAAAAGCGCCTGCAGCCGGTCCCTTTCGGAAGGATACCGGTCAAGGCTGTTCCCATGGTGCTTTCCTTTGTTCTTGTCGGGATACAGAGGATGATGCAGAAAAACGAATTTGTGCTTCGCGTCCGATCTCGTCAGAATGGACTCAAGCCATGTGAACTGCTCCCCGATCACCTTCTTTTCCGAATCGTCAAGACAGGTATCAAGCACGACAAAGAGTGAATTTCCCGCTGCGAATGCATAGTGCAGCTCGTTACCAGGGAGATCAACCTGTTCCTTGTAGGTTTTTTCGCTCAGCGGGACCTTCGGATGCACGTCGTGGTTCCCGACGGTCAGAAAGTAGGGAACCGTGATGGGTCTGGACAATTCCCAGAACTTCGCCCATTCCTGTTTATCGCCCGGGGTGGCGATCATATCACCCATATTCACGACGAAATCGGGCTTGCGTTCCATCGCCGTGTTGACGAGCTTACGGTACACCTCATCGCCCGACCGGTTGTCGCCGAGCACAACGAAGGTGAACCTGCCCTGAATATTCTGAAGCACCGCGAGTTTTTGCGCGAGCTGCTGGTCTTGAGCGGCAAAAGCTGCAGACGAGAGCGACAGCACCAGGAAGATTGAGACGACAAGTTTCATATTCCGAAATCCGCAATCCGCATTCCGCAATTACAGTCTTCCCCCCACGATCATCTGCATTGCCCTGCCCTTCAGCTTCCATCCGTCAAAGGGCGTATTTTTTGACTTTGACTTGAATTCCGCCGCTTTTACCGTCCATTCCAGCTTGGGATCGATGATCGTGATGTCCGCATCAGCGCCGGCCGAAAGCGTCCCCTTTCCGATCTTGAGCAACGTCGCGGGATTGAAACTCAGTTTCCGGATGGCCTCGTCAAGTGAGATGGCCCCTTCGCATACCAGGTTAAGCGTCAACCCGAGAGCTGTTTCGAGTCCCACGATCCCGAAGGGAGCGTAATCGAACTCGCCGGACTTCTCATCAGCGGCATGCGGGGCATGGTCCGTTGCGATCACGTCGATGGTCCCGTCCCGGAGGCCCTGCTTGATCGCGGCAACATCCTCGGCGGTCCGAAGCGGCGGGTTCATTTTCGCCAGCGTATTGTACCCCCGCACGGCCTCTTCGGTCAAAGAAAAGTAGTGGGGACAGGTCTCTGCCGTTACCTTTACGCCGCGGGACTTCGCGTCCCTGATGAGCCGCACGGAGCCGGAGGTGCTCACATGCGCAATGTGCAGTCTGCCTCCGCTCAGCTCCGCGAGAGCGATGTCCCGGGCGGTCATCACATCCTCGGCCGCGCGGGGGATGCCCCGGAGGCCGAGTTCGGTTGAAACGACGCCTTCGTTCATGACTCCCTTTGCCGCGAGCGTGGTGTCCTCGCAGTGCGAGATCACGAGCATGTCGAAGATCTTCGAGTATTCCAGGGCGCGGCGCATGATCGCGGCATTCGCCACCGGTCTGCCGTCGTCCGAAACCGCGAAACACCCCGCGGAGCGCAGTTCACCCATCTCGGCCAGTTCCTCGCCTTTTGAACCCTTGGTGACGGCGCCGATGGGATACACCCGCGCTTCGGCGTCTCTGGCCTGCGAGAGCATGAACTCGGTCACCGAGCGGTTGTCGTTCACGGGATTTGTGTTCGGCATGCAGCAGACCGACGTGAACCCGCCCGCCTTTGCCGCGGCCGTACCCGTTGCGATTGTTTCTTTGTATTCGAATCCCGGCTCCCGCAAATGAACGTGCATGTCAATGAGGCCGGGCACAACCAGCCTGCCCGCGGCATCTATGGTCTGCGCGTCATTCGCGGGAAGAGAACCCGGTTTGCCGAGTTTCGCGATCTTCCCTTCGGACAGGAGGATGTCGAGCTTTTCGTCAAGATTGTTCGCCGGATCGATCACATGACCGTTTTTGATAAGAACATTCATGATTAGACCTTTTCACCGCAGAGCACGCACCCTGCATTCGTGCCTTGCACTCATAGGCGCTGGGCGCAGGCAGAGGCCGCAGAGAATTAAATCTCGAAATTTGAATCTTGACTTTGCTTTCTCTGCGTTCTCAGCGATCTCTGCGGTAAATGAATTTAGCTTTCAGTTTTACTTCCCCCGGACAGCAGAAACATCACCGCCATCCGGACCGCCACGCCATTCGTCACCTGATCGAGGATTACCGGCGTGCCGTCCGCCACTTCGGACGATATTTCCACTCCCCGGTTCATGGGGCCGGGGTGCATGACCAGTACGTGCCGCGCGGCCCGCTGCACACGCGCCTGGTTCAAGCCGAACAGCCTCGCATACTCACGCACGCCGGGGAAGAGTCCCGCGGCCTGCCGCTCGATCTGCAGCCTGAGCATCATGACCACGTCGGCGCCCTCGACCGCCTTGTCCATGTCGTAATAGACTTCCGCGTCCATGCACTCGATGCCCGGCGGAATCATGGTCGGGGGGCCGCAGACGCGCACCTTCGCTCCCATGGTCGTCAGTCCGTAAACATTAGACCGTGCCACGCGGCTGTGCAAGATGTCTCCGATGATGGCGACGGTCAGGCCTTCGAGCCTGCCGAGCTTTTCCCTGATCGTAAACAGGTCGAGGAGCGCCTGGGTCGGATGTTCATGGAAACCGTCCCCTGCGTTGATGACCGAGCTCTTGAGCCGTTTCGACAGATACTCCGGAGCGCCCGAACATGCGTGACGAACGATGATCATGTCGCTTTTCATGGCCTCAATATTTCTGGCCGTATCGAGAAGCGTCTCGCCCTTGACCACGCTGCTGGTCGAGGTCGAAATGTTGATCACATCGGCCGAAAGCCGCTTGCCGGCAAGTTCGAACGACGTCCGCGTCCGCGTGCTCGCCTCATAAAAGAGGTTGATCACGGTCTTGCCGCGGAGCGTCGGGACCTTCTTGATGTCCCGCTCTGACACGTCTTTGAACGTAGCGGCCGTGTCCAGGATGAGCCCGATCTCATCAGCGGTCATGCCTTTTATCCCGAGCAGGTCTTTTGAGCTTAAAGCCATGGCTGTCCTAACCCGCATAGAGCATGGCGCTAAGCGCAGAGCGTTACTTTATGCTTTTTCGCTATGCCCTATACGCTTTGCGCTATGCGTTTTCCTAATCATTCTCCCAATATCACTACCTTGTCTTCCGCCCCATCCTCAGCCAGCATCACTTCCACCTTTTCGATTGCCGAAGTGGGAAGGTTTTTACCCACGTAATCGGCCCGGATCGGAAGTTCCCGGTGTCCCCGGTCCACCAGCACCGCAAGCTGGATGCGCTTCGGCCTTCCATAGTCCATGATGCTGTTCAACGCCGCCCGGATCGTCCTGCCCGTGAAGAGCACGTCGTCCACAAGGACCATGATCCTGTCCTGAATATCGAACGTGATGTCCGTCACCTGGGGAACAGGCTGAGACTTGCGTGTCGCGAGATCATCCCGGTACAGGGTGATGTCCAGGCTTCCCACGGGAATCTCGATCTTCTCGATTTCCCGTATCTTTGCCGCCAACCGCCTTGCAATGTGGACGCCGCCCCGCTGGATGCCGACAAGGACGATGTCCTTTCCTCCCTTGTTCTTTTCCAGGATCTCGTGGGCCACTCGCGTGAGCGCCCGGTCGATGCCGGTCTTGTCGAGGATCAGGGCTTTTTCCTTGAGGTCCATTAGAGGGGCTCCTGCTTTTTCTTGAAAAAAGGCGCAAAAAAACCTTCTTCCTTTTTCGGGAAGAAGGTTGGCGTATTGGTAGTGTGCGTGATTCCGCAGTTACAGTTTTTCATCCTGGGCCCTTCCTGGCCTCACAGGGCCAGACTTAAAGAGGTTCATTTCCGACGCGCTTACAATACCTCAACTGCCGCGGTCGTGTCAAGCGCTTTTTCGCGCGCGGCCGGCTTTTCCCTTCCCTTTTCCCTTTATTTATTGTAATCTTCAGACAGGGAGCAGAGACCTCGCCAGGGATTTTCGCCATCAGCACTACTCGCGAGTGAAGCGGATTTGCAATTGTCCAAGCCCTCGGGAAACTGAATGTCCTTTAAGGGGGGTCGCGGGAATGGACCAGAACGGTTTTACGTCCGCCATGACAGTTTTTTACGGAAAGAGGTCATTCCGGCGGATACTCTTTGCCGCGGCGTTGTCGCTCCTGACGATCCCCTCGGCCTTCTGCACGTCCGCTCCTGCCGACCAACTCCATTACATCAATACCCTGATCGGAGACCGCGCGTCCGGCATGGGCGGCGCATACACGGCACTATCCGACGACGCAACGGGCCTCTATTACAACCCCGCGGGCATCGTCTATGCCGCCGGCAGGGACCTCACCGTAAGCGCCAACGTGTATTCCAATGTCACCAGGATTTACAAGGGCGCCATCGGCCGTTTTGACTGGGACCGCAGATCATCAGCGCTTCTTCCCAATTATTTCGGCATAGTCCAGCCCCTGGGCGCTATGAAAATCGGGTTTTCCTATGCCGTTCCCGACAGCACCCAGGACAATCAGGACCAGACCTTCACCGATGTTTCCCAGTTCACGAAGACGTACGTCTTCAACTTCCACACCGACGACAGCACCTACAATATCGGCCCCACAATCGCCGCTCCGATCAGGGACAATCTGTCAGTCGGTTTAACGCTCTATTACCATCTGCGAAGACGGCAATACGTTCAGAACGAACTGGTTTTGTACGACACGCCGACGTACGGATGGGCGAATCGCTTTTACGAACTGATAGAAAAAGGCTTCAGGCCCGTCATCGGACTGGTGTGGTTGCCGGCGGGAAAAGTTTCCGTGGGGTTTTCCCTCTCGAAAGTGTTTCTCTATGACGCTACCACGACCCAGCAGGACACCTGCTCGGATTCCAATGTAAGCGGACAGGGATGTAATCCTCAACTGTTCCTGCAGCCGGTGATTCTCAATCCATCCTCTCGATTGTTCCTCAATAATGCGCCGTCCAAGGCCAAGAGGAAGTTCCCGCTGCAGGTGGCGCTCGGCGCCGCCTATTACCTCTCCCCGGATCTTCTGCTCTCCGGAGATATGTATTACTATTCCCGGGTAACCGACGACCCGGTCGGCGGAAACCGTGAGGCAATCGCTAATTTTGCCCTCGGCGTCGAATATTCTTTATCGAAAATATGGATCGTGCGGGGGGGACTGTTCACCGATATGGCGCATACGCCGGAAGTTTCGGCAAGCGGGGCCAATCAGCTGGAGCACGTGGACCTCTACGGCGTCAGCACGAGCATCAGACACTACACCACGGACACCGCATCGGTCACCCTGGGCGGGAGCTTTACGAGCGGGTCCGGCAAGGCGCAGATCGTGGGCGGGAGGAACGACCTGCAGGACCTGGACGTCACTGCATGGACGCTTTTCCTGTCGTCATCGTATTCCTATTGAAACAACCCACGGGTCCTTTCACTGCTTTTTCACTACTATTCACCCTTACCCGTTTAATTTCTTCATCAGCCACGCCATGTTCTTTCCCAGGTTTTTCATGGTCTGCACGCCCTCGGCGTCGTTATTCACTTCTCCCGGCTGCCTGCCGATCCCCAGGTTCCAGTAGCTCGATCCCGGGATGATCATCTCGTTGATGGAGAAAAAATAATTAAGGGAGTTGAAAACATGGATGCCGCCCGCGCGCCTGACCGCAACGACGGCCGCTCCAACCTTGCGCTTGTACAGATCGGCGTTCGCCCGTCCCACCATGCCGCACCTCTCGATCAGCGCCTTCATGCCCGCGGAAACATCGGCAAAATAAGTCGGTGAGCCGAGCAGGATGCCGTCCGCCTCGATCATCTTCCGGATACACTCGTTGATAACGTCCTTTTCCACGGCGCAGCGCTGGTTCTTCTTCTCGAAACACTTGAAGCAGGCGATGCAGCCCTGGACCGGCTTTCCCGCGAGCGGGTAGAGCTCGGTCTCGATCCCCTCAGCCTTGAGCTCGTCGAGGACAAGGTTCAGTAGAATAGACGTGTTCCCGTCTTTCCGCGCGCTGCCGTTAAATGCGATCACTTTCAAATTGGCACCTCCTGGTAAATCGGTTGAAACGATTTGACGCGTCCCGATGCGGCACAGGTGTTATACCATAATCCAATTTTCTTGTAAAAACAGATTTTCACCGATAACCGCGGAACACGACCGAGAAACTTTTTTATAGGGGCGCTTCTGAATGTCCTGCAAACATAAGCAATCAATCAGCCGAACACGAAGCAATAAAGATCCTTCCGATTGTTCTTCCACAAAAAAGCAAAAGAGTAAGCCTAATGCTGTAGGAGAAGTCTCTTGCAAAAGATTCCAGAGCGAAGATGTTTATGCTACTCTACAAACAGGACAATTATGGTATATTATTGATAGGGCAACAAAATATTGAAAAAAATTGAAAGGAAGTGGTGACCATGTTGTCAAATATACGGTTGTGACGAGATCAGTCAGAAAAGCCGGTTATCTCGTCATCGGCGCAACACTCTTTAGTTTGCTTATCACATCATGGGGATGTAGCGGCGGGAGTGGCAGTGCAAACGTCACATCTCCGCAGCAGCAACCCCAGCAAGAGTCTGAAATACCGGTATCCGGCGATTCTCTGATCGCCACAACCGTAACTGATGCCGGTTCTGTTCCTAATCAAGACATAGCAATCGGAATCAATCTCAACCCGGCGGCCCTCGATATTTTCGGCCCGCCCCCGGCAGGAGATCCGTCCGCACACACCGGGCCCTTGATTGGCCTGGCATTTGCCGTCGATTTCCTCGCAACGCTCGCCCCTGCCAATGAAGGGGCTTTCGAGGGAGGAACAACGGGGACCCCTGTTGATGCGGGTGTAAACAATGCCATAGCGGATGACGAGCAGCTGTCCTTAAACGTTCCGACCAACGGCAAGCCGAGCCCGCTCTTCGGCGCGCGGTCATTCACCCAGAAGCTGCTTCTCTTCGAGGAGTTCGGCCCGGAGCGGATTAATGCTGATGTACCGCCTCCGGCCGTGTCTTTCCCTGCGCCCATGGATGCGGCGAGCGGGCCGCTGGCCCCGACCTTGGGGACATTCCTGGCCCAGGAAGCGATCTCGCCTTTCCCGACGCAGTTCTCGAATACCGTGGATTTGAACCCGTGGAAAACGGAAATTGAAGCTTTCCTCGGCCGTCCGCTCGATACTCCTCCGGCGGAAGGGAGGCCGCCTGGCCAAGGCTGGGCCCACCAGAGGTGGAACGAGTTCTTCCCGCAGGTCTTCTTCAAGACCGCCCAGGCGGGCGCTCGCGTGAATGACGGCTTCCGTGACGAGTTGCAGAGGCACGGATACAGCGCCGGCGAGTTCGGCCCCGGCGGGCTCTACCACAACACTGCGGGAGTACCAACAACGGAGGGTACGACCAAAGGTATAGCCGTCCGGTTCCATCCGAACATGCCGGTTCAAGATCCCAAGGCCCTCTGGACCTTTGACGGGACCTTTCCGCCCAAGCTGAACATGACGCGCTATGGAGAAGCGGTCATGATGCGCCATTACAACGCGCTCCCGATCGATCCGGCGGCGAACCGCGGCTTCGGGCTCCATACCATCACCACTCACGAGCACAACGGCCACTCCGGGTCTGAGAGCGACGGCTACACCAATGCCTTCTTCTTCCCCGGGCAGTACTACGACTACCGCTGGCCCATGGAGCTCGCGGGCTATGACACCATCAACACCACCGCGAGCGATCCCAGGGCGGCATTTCCCTGCTCACCCGGCGAAACGCTCTTCGTAAACGACATGACCCCCGGCCTGAAGAGCTGCGAAAACGGGTCCATCAGGCTCCGCGGCGACTGGCGCGAGACCATGAGCACCCACTGGTTTCATGACCACATGCTCGACTTCACTGCCCAGAACGTCTACAAGGGCAATGCAGCGATGATGAATTTCTACAGCGCCCTGGACCGCGGCAACGAGGCCTTTGTCGACGGGGTGAACCTGCGGCTCCCGAGCGGCACGGCACTTCCGTGGGGCAACCGCGACTATGACGTGAACCTTCTGGTCGCGGAAAAGGCATGGGACCGCGAGGGCCAGCTTTGGTTCAATATCTTCAACCTGGACGGGTTCATCGGCGACCAGTTGCTGGTGAACTTGACGTGGCATCCCTATTTGGACGTGCGGGCGCGGCGCTATCGCTTCCGCATCCTTGACGCCTCGGTGTCGCGCTACTTCGCCATCGCGCTCGTGCATCAGGTGAGCGGCGATGCCGGAGAAATCCCCGGCCCAGCGGGCTCCGGGGTCTCGTACAACCGGGTGCCCTTACACATGATCGCCAACGACGGCAACATCATGGAGCACGCGGTTCCTTTTGACGGCAACATGGACCTTGACGCTGACGGAGATCTCCTCGACCACAAGGGCCAGCTCCCGACCATAGGCATCGCGGAGCGCTACGACATCGTCGTTGACTTCGCGAAGCACGGCATCAAGCCCGGAGACAAGCTGTACTTTGTCAACGTGCTCGAGCATACGCGCGGAAGACGCCCCGGCGCCAGGATCACGCTGGAAGCGATCCTGTCAGAGCAGTACAAACCGGTGGCGCAGGACGTTGATGGCGACGGCGTGGCCGACCGCTATGTAGGCGGCGACCCGGCAGTCGGAAGGTTCCTTGAATTCCGCGTTCAGGCCTATGCGGGCAAGGACCTTTCCATGGATCCCGTTGACTTCGAACCGGGTAAAAGAGCGATGATCCCCCTGACCATTCATCACGACAACCCGGCTGACCAGGTGAAGCTTGCCAACGCGCGGCACCGCAGCTTCTCGTTCGCCCGCTCGTCCGCCACTGACGAGTTCCGGTGGACCATCAAGACGGATGGAGGCGGCGGGTTCGGCATGGATCCCAGACGGATTTCAGCCGCGCCCCAGCTCGCCAACGGCCCCACGCAGGCAGGCTTCAGCGGGGAAGGCACCCTCGAGATCTGGAGCATCCTTGGCAACGCAGGGTGGAGTCATCCGGTGCATGTCCACTTCGAGGAAGGGATCATCCTCAGGCGGGGCGGGAAAGCGCCCCCCGAATGGGAGAAATGGGCCCGCAAGGACGTCTACCGCGTCGGCGCCGAGGATGACAGCACCGACAGCGTCGAGATGGCCATCCGGTTCCGGGAGTTCGCCGGGACCTACATGGAGCACTGCCACAACACCCAGCATGAGGACCACTCCATGCTCCTCCGGTGGGACATCGAGCATCCCGGACAGGTCCTGCTGATGGCGGCGCCCATACCCACCTGGGACGGGGTCCAATACGCTGACTCCGCCGCGCTTCCGACGTTCAGGACCGGCGATGGTGTCGGACCGTCGGCAAGTTTACTTAAGTAACATTGACAATCGACGAGGGGGCCGTGAAAACGGCCCCTTTTTTACTCTCACCGTTTACTCCGCTCTCTTTGTTAATTCAAAAGTCTCCACCTCAAAATGCATGCTTTGGTAAGTAGAATAACAGTACTTCCAAGGTCTATACTTGAAGTAAAAGAAGGTGATATCCCTATGTTGAAAATAACCGAGAGGATAACCGTGCCGATCAAAAAAATCGGCATTTTTTTCGCCGGCGCAGCGCTGAGTGGCTTGCTTGTCGCATCCTGGGGATGCAGCGGTGGCAGCAGCTCCACGTCACCTGTCCAAACATCCGGAATTGACACGGGTCTTCGAAGCATCGCTATCGGCGCCTGTGTCGTCCCGGCAGGGGCACTGGACTGCTTCGGTTCGCCTCCCGAGGGAGATCCGTCCGCATTCACCGGGCCTTTCATCGGGCTCGCGTTCGCCCAGGATCTTCTCGCGACGCTTCCGCCCGCCAATGAAGGGGCCTTTGAGGGAGGAGCTACCGGCACGCTCTTGGACGCAGAAGTAAACAACGTTCTGCCGGTCGCCTTGCAGACGGCTGCAAACGTGCCGACGAATGGATTTCCGAGCCCGCTCTTCGGGGCGAAAGAATTCACTCAAACACTGCTTCTCTTCGAGGAGTTGGGAAGGGAGCCGCTTAACGCTAATACTCCGGCCCCGACCGCTCCATTTCCCGGGCCGGCGTTAGGACCTGCGCCTGAGCAGGACCCGGTTAGTGTCGCGGCCAGCGGGCCTTCGGGAATGGCGCTCGATGCATTCCTGAGCCAGCCGGGGCTTGCTCCTTTTCCCATGAGGCTCTCGAATACCCGCGAGATGAACCCGTGGAAATCGGACATCGAAGCCTTTCTCGGAAGACCGCTCATGCACCCTCCTGCCGAAGGACGGCCTCCGGGAGAAGGCTGGTCCCACCAGCGGTGGAACGAGTTCTTCCCCAAGGTCTTCATCAAGACCGTGCAGGTGGGAGCCCGCGTGAACGGCGGCTTGCGCGACAGCATGCAGATGCACCGCTACAGTGTCGGAGAGTTCGGCCCCGGGGGCCTCTATCACACGGTCTTCGAATCCACGGCCCCGGCGCTGAAGATTGTGGCGACCACGAAGGGGGGTAAGATCCAGTTTCACCCGACGATGCCCGTCCAGGACCACAAGTCAATCTGGACCTTCGACGGGACGTTGCCGCCGAAGCTGGTCATGGCACGTTACGGCGAAGCAGTCCTTGTGCGCCATTACAACGCGCTTCCGATTGACCCGGCTGCGAACCGGGGCTTCGGCCTCCACACCATCACCACCAACGAGCATAACGGTCATTCCGGGGCGGAAAGCGACGGCTACACGAACGCCTTCTTCTTCCCCGGCCAATTCTATGACTACCGCTGGCCCATGGAACTTGCGGGCTACGACACCATCAACACGACCGCGAGCGATCCCCGGGCGGCATTTCCCTGCTCGCCTAGTGAGATGCTCTTCGTGAACGACGGCGGGCCGAACCCCAAGACCTGCGAAAACGGGCGCATCCAGCTCCGCGGCGACTGGCGCGAGACGATGAGCACCCACTGGTTCCATGACCATATGCTCGACTTCACGGCCCAGAACGTCTACAAGGGCAACGCGGCGATGTTGAACTTCTACAGCGCGCTGGACCGGGGCAATGAGGCATTCGATGACGGGATCAACCTGCGGCTTCCGAGCGGCACGGCGCTCCCGTGGGGCAACCGCGACTATGACGTGAACCTCCTGGTTGCCGATAAGGCCTGGGACCGGGAAGGCCAGCTCTGGTTCAACATCTTCAACCTGGACGGCTTCATAGGAGACCAGGTATTGGTGAACTGGTTGTGGAGACCCTACCTCGACGTGCGGGCGCGGAGCTACCGGTTCCGCATCCTGAACGGTTCGGTGTCCCGCGTCTTCAAGTTCGCTCTTGTGCGGCAGGTGATGGGAGGCACAGGGGAGTTCCCCGGACCTCCGGGCTCGGGTGTCTCCTATGACCGGGTGCCTTTCCACATGATCGCCAACGACGGCAACATCATGGAGCACGCGGTTGCCTTTGATGCGAGGATGGGCGATCATAGCGGCATTCTTCCGGACCAGGGCGTTGCCGAGCGCTATGACATCATCGTGAACTTCGCGAAAAACGGCATCATGCCGGGAGACAAGATCTACTTCGTGAACGTGCTCGAACACACGCGCGGGAGACGGCCCGGAGACGAGATACCGCTTGCAGCGATTCTGTCCGGGCAGTACAAGCCCGTGATGGAGTTCGACGCAGCCGGCCTGCCCGTCAGATGGGTAGGAGGCGATCCGGCAGTCGGACGGTTCATGGAGATCAGGGTCCATGCATATTCAGGCCAGGACCTCTCCATGGATCCGGCTGATTTCGAGCCGGGCAAGAAGACGATGATTCCGCTTCCCATTCGCCGCGACGATCCGAGACTGGCCACGGCGCTGCACCACTCGATCCATTTCGCCCGCTCGAACCCCACCGACGAAATCCGGTGGACCATCAAGACGGACGGCGGAGGCGGGTTCGGCATGGATCCCAGGCGGATATCATTAGCGCCCCAGCTTTCAACCGGGCCCACGCAAGCGGGCTTTTCCGGCGAGGGCACGCTTGAGATCTGGCACTTCACCGGCGCGAACGGATGGTCTCATCCGGTGCATGTACACTTCGAGGAAGGGATCATCCTGACGAGGGGAGGGGTAGCTCCGCCTCCGTGGGAAACATGGGCCAGGAAGGACATGTTCCGGCTCGGCGCCGAGGCTGAAGCCACCCAGAGCATCGAGGTGGCCTTCCACTTCCGCGAGTTCGCCGGGACCTACATGGAGCACTGCCACAACACCCAGCACGAAGACCACTCCATGCTGCAGCGTTTCGACATTGAGCATCCGGGACAGGTCCTGCTCATGCCGGCGCCGATGCCGACGTGGGACGGGGTCGAGTTCGTTGACTCCGCCGCGCTCCCGACCTTCAGGACCGGTGACGGAATCGGACCGGATATTCAAATTCTCTAAGGGACGCTCGCGATTCGCAAAGGGGCCGCGAAAACGGCCCCTCTTTTTGTGTATACTTGGAATATCTAACCAACGGAGGTTTTTGTAGCCGAAGGCTTTAGCCTGCGTCCTAAACGCACGGAAAATAAAACGAACGCGCAAGCTAAAGCTTGCGGCTACTTAGGGAGGAGACATGATGCAACGTTTTCGCCGGTCATTTATACCTATACTTGCCCCACTTCTTTTGCTCATCGGAACCACACTGATTTTCCCGGGAGGCGCCGCCCTTGCCGCCGAAACCGGCGGCTCGATCTGGGGTGCAGACTACTTCCCCGACGTTCCGCTCGTCACCCACGAAGGAAAGAAGGTGCGGTTCTTCAGTGATGTTATAAAAGGCAAGGTGGTGGCGATCAACTTCATTTACACCAACTGCCCGGATGCGTGCGGGCTGGAGACAGCCCGTCTGCGCGAAGTCCAGAAGATCCTGGAGGACCGGGTCGGCCAAGACGTCTTTCTCTTTTCGATCACCATCGACCCGAAACGCGATACGCAGAAGGTGCTTAAGAATTATGCGGAAAAATTCCAGGTCGGTCCCGGCTGGCTGTTTCTGACGGGGAAAAAGGAGGACATCACGCTTTTGCGCAAGAAGTTCGGCCTGTACGATGAAGAGAGGGGTGAGGAGAAACTCACGGAGCACGACCTGAGCCTCATCATCGGCAATCAGAGCACCGGCCAGTGGATGAAGGTTTCGCCCTATGAAAACCCTTATGTCCTGGCCGAGCAACTCGGCAGTTGGCTGCACAATTGGAAGATGCCGCCGAAATTTAAAAGAGACTATGCCGAGGCCCCTGCGTTGCGGAGCCTCTCGAAGGGAGAGGAACTCTTCCGCACCCGGTGCGCCCCCTGCCACACGATCGGGTCAAAGGCTGCCGCAGAGAAAGAGAAGCGGCCCCTCGGGCCGGACCTTTTGGGCGTCACTATGAAGCGGGACCGCGCGTGGCTGACCCGCTGGCTGGCGGAGCCGGACAAAATGCTGGCGGAGAAAGACCCGCTGGCTATGGCCATGTTGACCGAATACAACAACCTGCCGATGCCCAATCTGGGGTTGAACGAGGCTGATATCCAGAACCTGCTCGCCTATATCGAGGAAGAGAGCCGCAGGGTGGAGCATCACAAACATGAGCACCATCATTGAGGGAATTGCAGAATGCGGATTGCGGAATGCGGAATGAAGAAGAAAAGATGGATCATTGCGGATAACTCTTTTCAATCCGAAATCCGCAATCCGAAATCAAACCGGTTTTTTGGAGGAACAGGCACGATGAGATTCGGGAAGCTTGTGGCAGTTGCAGCATGCGTTATCGCCCTGTCCGTTTCTCCGGCACTGGCGGCGGACACGATCAAGATCGGGGCGATCCTGTCCGTTACGGGGCCGGCATCGTTTCTTGGCGCCCCCGAGGCAAAAACGCTCAAGATGCTCGTGGAAGACATCAACGCCAAGGGCGGCATGGGCGGCAGGAAGGTGGAGTTGATCATCAAGGACTCCGGCGGCAGCCCGGAGAAGGCGATCGACTTCGCCAGGCAACTGATCGAGGATGAGAAGGTCTTCGCTATTATCGGTCCTTCGACCTCAGGCGAAACCATGGCCATCAAGAACATCGCTGAAGAGGGAAGGACCATCCTTCTCTCGTGCGCCGCGGCGGAAATGATCGTCAACCCCGTGGCGAAATATGTGTTCAAGACCCCTCAGAAGGACAGCTTCGCGGTGGCAAGGATCTTCAAGCAGATGAAGAAGATGGGCATCACCAAGGCCGGGGTCCTGTATTCCAACAGCCTGTTCGGCAAGGCCGGTAAAGAATGGATCAAGCGGCTCGCCCCCGAGCATGGTATCCGGATCGTGATCAACGAGGGCTACGACCAGTTGGCCACGGATTTGACCGCCGAGGTGAAGAAGCTCAAGGCGGCAAAAGTCCAGGCAATCGTAAACTGGTCCATCGAGTCGGCCCAGGCGATCGTGATCAAGAACGCCCGAGAGATGGGTCTGACCGTGCCGATCTTTCAGAGCCACGGCTTCGGAAATATCAACTACGTAAAGGCCGCGGGCACGGCGGCTGAGGGCGTCATCTTTCCGGCTGGCAGGCTGCTCGTTGCAGACGCGCTCCCGGACGATGACCCCCAGAAAGACCTGCTCCTGTCTTACAAGAATGCCTACGAGGCGAAGTACAAGGAGGATGTGAGCACCTTCGGCGGCCACGCCTATGATGCCATGATAATCCTCGAACGGGGCGTCAAGGAGGGTGGCGCGGACAGGGAAAAGGTCCGGGCGGCAATCGAGAACATTAAGGGCCTTACAGGCACCGCAGGCATCTTTAACATGTCTCCCACGGACCACAACGGTCTCGACCTCAACGCCTTTGAATTGCTCACCGTGAAGAACGGCAAGTTCGCGGTGCTGGAAAAACAATAAGAATTGCGAAATGCGGAATGAGAAAGAGAAGATAAAATCGATTGCGAATTACTCCTTTCAATCCGAAGTCCGCAATCCGCAATCCGAAATTAATCCTTC
>JAXIPA010000023.1:0-9819 GCA_045403145.1 Nitrospirota bacterium
GTCGTGAAGCAGGGGCAGGATCTGATCGCCGTCCGCGGACGCGGCGTGGGCTATTTTTGTCTCTTCAAATGGACCCATTGACTTATTATACGATTTTTCAAACCTATTGACAAACATCAAAATTTTCTGTATTTTTATACCTCAACAACATGAATGCGCAGGATTTTCAGTTCTTTCCTTTCCTGGATTTCGAGGATTGCAATGGAACGGACGCTGCTCCTCAACGCGACATTTGAACCGCTCAAGATCATCTCCTGGCAGAGGGCGATTACCCTGTTGACGCAGGGCAAGGTTGAGGTAATCGACTTCTATGACCGGGACGTCCGCGGAGTGTCCATCACCTTCAAACTTCCTTCCATTCTCAGGCTGCTCAAGCTCGTCAAGATACGGCGCGCCAGCAGGGAAGTGCGGTTTTCCCGGGCCAATATCTACCAACGCGACAAATACACCTGCCAGTACTGCGGCGTCAGGTATCCGGCGGAGGACCTGACCTTCGACCATGTCCTCCCGCAGGTGCAGGGCGGCCAGGCCACATGGGAAAACATCGTTACCGCCTGCCTGGCGTGCAACAACCGGAAGGGCGGCAGGACCCCGCAGGAGGCCAGGATGCGGCTGATCCGGCATCCGGCCAAACCCAAATGGATGCCGGTCGTCACGATGACGCTGGGGATCAGGAATACCCCCCTCAGCTGGCGCGATTACCTCTACTGGAACATTGAGTTGAATAAGGACGGCTGAACGTCGTACGGGGGAGATACTCCGCCGGTGTTCCGCATCATTCTTTCGCGCGGTCATGCATCTGATGCACGCGGTTTGTCCCGTCCTTGTATCCTCCCGCCCGTTTATGATTTTTTTCTTGTTAATCCCGAAGTTTGATGTTATAGTCCCAATCGCCGAATGGGCAGTCTATACTATGAGGAGTCCAACAGAATGAAGAGAATCGTTTCCTGTTTCGTGATTCTTGGCGCAGTGCTGACGCTGTCAGCAGGCCAGGCGGCAGCATCCCCTCATATTACGCAAAATTCTTTTGTGACGGGCGAGAGCCTTGATCCGGGAATGACCCAGACCGGGGTCCATTTCACCCTTGGCGATCATCACAAGAGCTACTATCCCGCGGTCCGTTACGGGTTGGGAGCCATGATGGAAGTAGGAGTCAAGTTCGGGGCCGTCTCGGCCGACCTTGATCCGGAAGACAAAGTGGGAGCGCTCATCGGTATTGATCTCAAGTACCAACTCGTGAAAGAGACTGAGGGCATCCCGGTCGACCTGTCGGTAGATTTGGGGCTTGATAATACGATTATCAGCAGCAAGAATGCCACGGAATTGACGTTTGCGACCATCATCAGCAGGAGCTTCCCACTGACTGACCGCGGGTACAAACTCATCCCCTATGGCGGACTTGCGATGTCGTCCCTCGACGGCTCGCTTGTCGAAAACGCTGCGTACGTGAACGTGTTTGCCGGTCTTGAATGGAAGCTGAGCCAGAAATTCATGTTTCTTTTGGAGATCAAGGGCGGCGACAGGGCGACGGGCGGAGCGGCCATCAGATTTGAGTATTAAGTCCCCCCATTCCGGGATGGTGAATGCCGAGCACATGCAGGCAATTGCTCCCTGACCCTGTTCGGTCCGGGCGGCGTCACCCGCGGTGTTGATATTACGTTATGTCCATTCCGTCATCCGGGAAAATCCAGGCCACGCCGCTTTCCGATATCCTTGAAGATTTGCGCCAGGGAAAAAAGACGGGTACGCTGACCGTGCGCAGGGGCAATATCGCAAAAAGTATTTATCTCAAAGGCGGCCAAATCGTTTTTGCCACTTCCGCAGATCCCGGAGACCGGCTGGGTGAATGTCTTGTCAAGGCCGGCAAACTTTCCCGTGAAAAGCTTGAGCACGCTCTCCATCTGTACAATAAGCATGCAGGATTAAAAAAAATGGGCGCCATCCTGGTTGAAAACGGCCTTGTGCCCCCAAAGGAATTATTCAATGGCCTGAAGATCCAGGTCAAAGAAATCATCTTCAGCCTCTTTCTCTGGCCTGATGGCGACTACCGGTTTGAGGAACGGTTGCCGTCCGATATCATCCAGCTTCAGATCAATTTCCAGGAGTTGATTACGCAGATCATCAAACGCATCAGGCATGAATCCTGAATTGCCGGTTCCCACCCCTTGCGCAGTCCTGCCCGCGGCAAAGTCTGATTTTTCTATTGTCCTTTCCTGCTGTTGCAGGTATAATCGCTGCCGATATTCTGCACCAGCCGGAGTCCACACGTGAAAGCCCTTGAGCTTAGTTCATTTCCTGAAATAGCGGAGCGGGTCAGCGCCCTTTACAACGAAGAACAGGACTCGCTGCTCCTCGGCATGCTCGGTCAGGAATATATCATCCGGCGCGACGGCGTCCTGTTGCACGGGCAGAAAGCCCCTGCCGCGCATGCGGCCGTTGTCATGGATTACCTGTTTTCACCGGGCACGACGCCCGTACTCATGCCGTGGCGTTCGATCGGTGCTTTTCCCGATGCGGTCTTGCCGGACTTCAGAAAGAAAGTGGAAGCGCCGATCGCGCACTATGCAGCAGAGATCATCACCCGGGCCCACTCTCTCCTGCCCATGGTGGATGCCAGAACAACGCCCTCCATCATTAGCAGCAGCGATCTCGCTTTCTCGGTGCGTGCGCTGCCGAAGGTGTATCTGCATGTTGAGCTTTCACAGGAGACGCAGGATTTCCCCGCCGAGGCCTGGATCCTGTTTTCGCATAATGCTCATGAGTTCCTGGGCCTGACAGGCCTTCGCGGCCTTGCCGAGCTGTTCAAGGACCGGATCCTGAGTCTGCTCAGAATATACTGAAAGAGGGCGGGGGTCCAGGGGCAAGGGTCAAGCAAGCAGCATCAAATTGATCTGCCCGGACCCTTGACCCATGCCCCTTGACCCTATTATGGTTACTTCATTCACCGCGAAAGACCGCATCGTTCTTGCACTTGACCTTGATAACGACCGGGAAGCGCTCGGCCTGGTCTCCGAGCTCAAAGATGCAGTCGGCATATTCAAGGTCGGTCACCAGCTTTTCACGGCCTATGGGCCCGACATTGTGCGCCGCATCATCGGCGCGGGCGGCCGTGTATTTCTCGATCTCAAATACCACGACATCCCGAACACAGTGGCCAGGGCGTCCGCCGAGGCCGTGAAGCTCGGGGTGAGCATCTTTAATGTCCATGCGCTGGGCGGGCTGGATATGATGAAAGCGGCCGCGGAAGCGGCGCGGGAGGCGGCGGCGAAGCACAATCTGACCGTTCCCGTTACTCTTGCAGTGACGATACTCACGAGCTTGGGTGAAAAGAGCCTCAGAAGAGAGCTCAAAATAACCCGTTCTCTCCAGCGGGAAGTCGCCCACCTTGCGAGGCTGGCCCAGCGCGCCGGGATGCACGGCGTGGTCGCCTCCCCGAAGGAACTCAGGATGCTCAGGAGGGCTGTGCGCGGCGAGTTCGTTATTCTCACGCCGGGCGTGAGACCCGAGTGGGCCGGGAAGGACGACCAGATGCGCGTCATGACCCCCGGCGAGGCCGTCAAAGAAGGCGCTGATTATATCGTTGTGGGGAGGCCTGTGCTGCAGTCGCGGGACCGGAGGGCCGCGGTCGAGAAGATTCTGGAGGAAATTGAATCCAGGGGCCAGGAGCCGTGAGAAAAACACTTCTGGATACCGGCTCCTGACTTCTTATTTGTGAAAGAGGTACAACATGACATCGGAACAGGTATTGGACATTTACAGGAAAACCGGGGCGCTCCTGACCGGCCACTTTCTGCTTTCGTCGGGTTTGCACAGCGAGCAGTATCTCCAGTCCGCGCTCGTGCTTCAGCAACCGGATATCGCGACGAAACTTTGCGCCGCCCTGGCGGAACATTTCAAGGATTCCCGGGTTGAGGCCGTCATTGCGCCGGCGCTGGGGGGAGTGTTTGTATCGCACGAGACCGCCCGGGCGCTCGGCGTGCGTGCGCTCTTTGCCGAACGCGCGAACGGTGAGCTGACGCTCAGGCGCGGCTTCACGATCAATCCGGGAGAGCGTGTGCTCGTGGTCGAGGATGTGATCACTACCGGCAAGTCCACGAAAGAGACCATCAAGGTCGTGCAGCGGGCGGGCGGCGTAGTCATAGGAGCGGCCTCGCTCATCGACCGCTCCGGCGGCAAGGCCGATATCGGGGTCCCCTACAAATCTCTTGTGACGTTGAGCGTGCCTGTCTATTCGCCTGAGTCCTGTCCGCTCTGCAAAACCGGGAGCGATCCGGTAAAGCCCGGCAGCAGGGGCTTGAAGTAATAGAAAAAACAGGGCTTCCGGGACGGCAAGTATATCACAAAATAGCATCTCTATGCGGACAACCTCGCGTGTTCTCCCTGAATGAACGAATTAACCAGCACCAAGAGAGCGAAAATGTCAAGCTGAAATTACTGTTTGACCTCAGTACGGTTTTTGATATAATTGAAATCAGGAAGTGATGAAAGGCAGGAAGCATGAGCAAGGTCGCGTTATCGGAAGAAAAAAGCGAGTATCCGGAGGGGGTGCCTGAAGACGTGCTAGAGGAACTCGCGGAGGAGCTCGCCGAAGAGGAGGAAGAGGAAGAGCCTACGGCGGTTGAGATCGCCGAGGCGGCAGCGGAGGAGGTTGTCGGAGGCGCCGATCTCGTAGACACCTATCTCAAGTCCGTCGGCAGGTTCCCGATGCTCAAGATTGAGGAAGAGCACGAATATGTCCGTATGCTCGAGGAAGGGAAGGCAGCGCTCAAGGAAATCGCGCTGAGCTCTCCCCTGGCCATCCCGCGGGTCCTTGCCCTGGGCGCGAATATTAAACAGGGGCTCGTGAAGGCGCAGGACGTGCTCCGCTATCCCGGAGAGTGGAAGGACTCTTTCGAAGCCGAATTCATGCGCCTCTATAACCGGTTGAAGCGGCACGTTGCCAGGCGCGACATGGAGCGGGCGACCGCAACGCTCAATGAAATGAGCCTCTCGTTCCGTGAAATCGAGAAAATGCTGAAGAAACTCATGACGCTTTCAAAGCAGGTCGAACGCGGCCATACGGTCGAGATGGAAAAGCTCGGGCTTGACGAGTCGGTTTTGCGGGACATGGTCGCGCGCATCGAGCATGAGGACGTCAGGGTTAAACAGGCAAAAGACGAATTGATCAAGGCCAACCTCAGGCTCGTTGTCTCGATCGCCAAGAAGTACGTGAACCGGGGCCTCACGCTGCTCGATCTGGTCCAGGAAGGCAATATCGGCCTCATGAAGGCGGCGGACCGGTACGAATCCGGCAAGGGCACCAAGTTCAGCACGTATTCTACGTGGTGGATCAGACAGCGGATCACGCGGGCCATTCTTGACCAGGCGCGCACCATCCGGCTGCCCGTCCATCTCATTGAGGAGAGCACCCGCATCAGCCGCATCTATGCGAAGTTCATGCGCGAAAAGGGACGGGAGCCCGCGCCCGAAGAGGTGTCCAAGATCATGGGCCTGTCCGTGATACGCGTCAACGAGATTCTCCGTGCGATCCAGGAGCCGGTGTCCCTGGAGACGCCTATTCTGTCGGAAGAGAAGGAGTTGAAAGACGTCATTATTGACGAGAAATCCGTTTCGCCCTTCAAAACGCTGGAGAACAGCGAGGCCGCGAACCGTATTGAGCAGGTGCTCTCATCACTGACGGAGCGGGAGGAAAAGATCATCCGCATGCGCTTCGGCATCGGCGTCGGCAGCGAGCACACGCTTGAGGAGGTCGGAAAGTTCTTCAATCTCACCCGTGAGCGCATCCGTCAGATCGAAATCAAGGCGCTCAAGAAACTCCGTCATCCGGCCCGCAGCAAGCTGTTACGCGAATATGTTTAAGCATTGAGGATGCGCTTCCCGTGAAATGAGAAAGGACGCCGAAAGCTCGGCGTCCTTTTTATTTGGCGCGCAGGCGGATTCCCGATATCGGTTGTTCGTAACGGTCAGTTATGGTGGTCTCCGTGCACGCGAATTCCGCCGCAGCCAGGACAGTGCGTCAGGGAGAGCCCGTGAGGACCTGCCTGTTTCGATTCCTTTTTCATGCCATAAGCGATTCTTATAACAATCTCGAATGAATTTATGGATTTCAGCGGTGATAAATCGATATTTTTCTTGACAACTTCTCCGTCATTATAATAACATAACCAGCCGTGCAAAATGAAACCCGGCATTTGCATAACGCAATAGTCCGGCCCATAAAAAAATAGGATTTCAGCGTATTAGTCTAATTAAAGGAGGGAAGAATAAGAAATGCTACATCGATATTCTAAAGTCATTATTCTGATGCTGATCATCGTAATGGCGTTTGTAGCGATCGGTGCGGCGTCCGCATCGCAAGAAGCAGCCCCTGCCGCCGCAGCTGCCGCACCAGCGGAAACGGGGCACGGAGACGCTCATGCGACGGTCGCTCCAGGTTCGCCGGTGCCAGCGTCCGCGGTGCCCTGGTGGGTATGGCCGCTGGCATTATTCGTAACGACCTTCATCCTCGGTATTCTCGCGGTGCTCGGCGGCGTGGGCGGCGGCGTGCTGTTCGTGCCGATCGTGGGCGGATTTTTCCCGTTCAATATCGATTTTGTGAGAGGCGCGGGCCTCCTTGTCGCTCTCGCGGGAGCTCTTGCCGCGGGCCCCGGCCTCTTGAAGAGGAACCTCGCGAGCCTCCGTCTGGCTCTGCCCGTCGCGCTTATCGCGTCGTCAGCCGCGATCGTCGGTGCGATGATCGGCCTGGCACTTAAGCCCAATGTCGTCAACACGCTCTTGGGCGCGACGATCCTGTTTATCGTGATAATCATGGCAACGGCGAAGAAGTCCGATTTCCCCAATGTGCCGAAACCCGACAATCTCGCTCAGAGCCTCGGCATCATGGGTATCTACCGGGAAGAATCACTCGGCAAGGACGTGGAATGGACCGTCCATAAGACGCCCGTTGGCCTGGCGCTGTTCATCGTCATCGGCGTCATGGCCGGCATGTTCGGCCTCGGCGCCGGCTGGGCGAACGTACCGGTGCTGAACCTTTTGATGGGCGCTCCGCTCAAGATCTCGGTGGCTACGAGCAAGTTCCTGCTTTCCATCACCGACACATCGGCTGCCTGGGTTTACCTGAACCAGGGCGCCGTGCTTCCCATGATCGTGGTGCCGTCCCTCGTGGGCATCATGCTCGGCTCCATCATAGGCGTGAAGATCCTTGCGAAGTCCAAACCCAAGGCCATCAAGTGGATGGTCATCGGTCTCCTGCTCTTCGCGGGACTCAGGTCCCTGCTCAAGGGACTCGGAATCTGGAAATAGGAGGAATGAATAATGGCGAACGAAAAAAATAAAGCATCAGAAGAACAGATGGCATATGCAGGTGTTTTGAATATCGGGATGTGGCTCGGGCTTGCCATCCTGGTGATTACCTTCTTTATATACATCTCGGGCGTGCTTCCCTCCTACGTGCCGATCGACGATCTGCCGAAGTACTGGACCATGAGAGTGCATGATTATAATGTCGCCCTGAACGCGCCCACGGGCTGGCACTGGGCGGCGCTGGTGGGAAAGGGCGATTACCTGAACTTCGTGGGCATTGCGATGCTGTCGGGCCTCACGATCCTGTGCTACATGGTGATCCTCCCGATCCTGTTCAGGAAGAAAGATACCGCCTATGCCGTGATCGCGATCGTGGAGATCCTCGTGCTCTCGCTCGCTGCGAGCGGCCTCTTGAAGGTCGGCGGACACTGATCGCACAGCCGGGAACCCGGAAAAATTTTTGTCAGGAGGGCGGCCGAGAGGCCGCCCTTTTTGTTTGACATCACGGTTCGCCGCTGTTACGATGGCCATCGATGCTGGCAACCCGCCAATGAACAGGTGTGCTGACCATGAAGAACCGAATCAACCTGCTCCGCGAGTTCTCCATTCCGTTGTTGACCGGCGTTGTCCTGGCGCTCTGCTGGGCGAACTATGCCCCGGGGAGCTATGGGCGCTTTCTGCACAGCCCCCTCCTCGGCCCGCTCAGCTTCCATTTCCTGACCAACGACATCTTCATGGTTTTTTTCTTCGGCATCGTCGCCGTTGAAATCACCCAGAGTTTCCTGCCCGGCGGCGACCTCCATCCGCTCAGGAAGTCGATCAACCCGCTTATTGCAACCGCCGGAGGAGTGATAGGACCGGCCCTTGTATATCTCGCCCTGAATCATGTCATCGGCTCTCCGGAGCTTCAGCGGGGATGGGGAATCCCGACGGCGACGGACATCGCGTTCGCCTGGCTCGTGGCGCGGCTGGTCTTCGGGAACAATCACCCCGCTATTGCCTTCCTGCTCCTGCTCGCCGTTGCCGATGACGGCATCGGCCTGGCCATCATTGCCGTGTTTTACCCCAACCCGAATTTCCCCCTGGAGCCGGTCTGGCTGCCGCTGACTCTGGCGGGGATGTCCGTAGCCTGGCTCCTGAGGATGAAGCGCGTCAAGTCCTACTGGCCGTATGTGCTGATCGGCGGCGGCCTTTCCTGGACGGGGCTTTTCAAGGCGCATCTCCATCCGGCGCTCGCCCTGGTCTTCATCATCCCGTTTCTGCCGCACGCCGTGTTCGAGCGAAAACATATCTTCGAGGAAGACGCCGCCGACCGGTCAACCATCGCGCAGTTCGAACATGAATGGAAGGTCATTGTCGACTTCGGCCTGTTCATGTTCGGGCTGGCGAACGCGGGGGTGGAGTTTTCCCGGGCGGGTACGGCGACCTGGCTTGTCGTGTCGGCGCTCCTGCTCGGGAAAAGCATCGGCATCTTTACGTTCGGGACCATCGCGGAGAAACTCGGCTACCCGCTGCCGGAGGGCGTGCGAAAAAAGGAGCTCTTCGTCATAGGGCTCATCGCCGGCATCGGTTTCACCGTGGCGCTTTTTGTCGCGGGCGAGGCGTTTGTCGACCCCGCGCTTCAGGGCGCGGCGAAGATGGGCGCCATGCTGAGCTGCGGGTCGGCGGTGATTGCCATAATCGCCGCGAAGATGCTGAAGTTTGAACGATCTGCCTGAGCGTCGCTCAAACGGAATTTTTTCTTGACAAACCGGCCTTATGTAATATACTACGTCTTCGTAATACGGTTTTTTAACCTGATTTTTGACAGAGCGGGAAGCTTTTTAGATGGAAACGGAACAGTATCTTCTTTCGGGCATCATATTCCTCATCGTCGGCGCTGCAAGCGCACTCGTACCAGCAAATAAATTCAGAACAACCTCGTATCTTTTCTCCCTCGTCGGGTCCCTCAGCTTTCTCGTTCTGGGGTTTTACCTGACTTTTTCCACCCCCATGTCCTATGAAGCCCTGTCCGTATCCCCGGTGTTCGAGTTTTCCCTGCGCGGCGACGCGCTGTCCGGGTTCTTTATTCTCACCATCTCCGTGGTCTCCCTGGCCGTATCAATTTATTCCATAGGGTTTACCCGGGACCTGCCCTACGCCGGGCTCGCCGGTTTCTTCTATAACATCCTGGTCTTCAGCCTGTATGCCGTGGTCCTGTCGGCAAACCTCTTTACCTTCCTGATTTCGTGGGAAACCATGGCGATAGCATCCTATTTCCTCGTAACGCTCGATCGGAGCGCAAAGGCCTCGCGTGCAGGGCTCTTTTACGCCGTGATGACCCACCTCGGCACGGCATTCATCATCGCGCTTTTCTTCCTTCTGTACCGCGCAACGGGCAGAATGGATTTCGAAGGGATGAAGGCGGGCATTGCTAATGTGCCGGCGGGCGTGAAGTCGATAGTCTTCGTCTGTTCACTCATCGGCTTCGGCACCAAGGCCGGGATCATCCCGCTCCACACCTGTATCACCCGGGCC
>JAXIPA010000015.1:0-2341 GCA_045403145.1 Nitrospirota bacterium
CTCCGGCACGCGGATCGGACAGGGACGGGAGAACGTGAAGGCCTTTCTCCGCGATAACCCGGAGATGGCCGCGGAAATCGAAACAAAAGTGCGGCAGGCCGCCGGGCTTCCGGGCGCCGGCGCTCCGGCGATTGCGGAGACGGCCCCGGCCAAAGAAAAAGAAAGCGTGACCGAGCGCGGCGGAAAGTCCGCGAAAGCGCAAAAGTCCGATAAACATGCGGAGGCGTAAATGAACCTGAACGAACTGCTCAAACTTACCTTTGAAAAACGGGCATCGGACCTGCACGTGAAGGTGGGGGTCCCTCCCGTCCTCCGGATCGACGGACGGCTCGTACAACTCGAGACCGAGAAGCGCACGACGCAGGAGGACTCGCTTAATGTCGCGCTCAGCATCATGACCGCAGCCCAGAAGGCCAGGTTCAAGGAGAAGAACGAGCTCGATATGGCCTATGCCGTTCCGGGCATGGGGCGGTTCCGCGTCAACGTGTTCCAGCAGCGCGGCAGCGTGGGCCTGGTGTTCCGTCAGGTCCCCGCCAAGATCCTGAACTTCGAGGACCTGATGATGCCGGTCGTTCTTCAGAAAATAGCGGGCGAGCAACGCGGCCTTATCCTCGTGACCGGGACAACGGGAAGCGGAAAGTCCACGACCCTGGCAGCTATGATCGATTTCATCAACTCGTCGCGCACGGCGAACATCATCACCATCGAAGACCCCATCGAGTTTCTGCATCGGGATAAAAAGAGCATCGTGAACCAGCGCGAGATCGGCTCCGATACCTTCAGCTTCAGCGAGGCGCTCCGGAGCTCCCTCCGGCAGGATCCGGACGTGATCCTCGTGGGCGAAATGCGCGACTTCGAGACCATCTCGACGGCCCTGACCGCGGCGGAGACCGGTCATCTGGTGCTCTCCACCCTGCATACGCTGGACGCGGCGGAGACGATCAACCGGGTCATCACCGTGTTTCCTCCCTATCAGCAGAAGCAGGTCAGGATGCAGCTCGCCTCGGTCATCAAGGGCATCGTATCCCAGAGGCTCGTCGCCAGGGCCGACGGCAAAGGACGCGTGCCCGCGGTGGAGGTTATGCTCGGGACGCTTTCGGTCCGGGAGGCCATCATCGACGATGCCAAAACGCGCCAGATCCCTTCGATCATCGACGCAGGGCTCTCTCATTACGGCATGCAGACCTTCGACCAGTCACTGCTCATGCTTTACAAAAAAGGCTACATTACCTACGACGAGGCGCTGTTGACGGCGAGCAACCCCGATGACTTCGCGCTCAAGGTCAAAGGCATACAGTCCACGAGCGACCTTACCTGGGAAGAGGAAGAGAAACGCAAACAGAGCCAAAAGCCGGCAGGAGGCACGGAATTCAAAATCGACCGGTTCGGGGACAAATAAATCAATGCGAAATGCGGATTGCGGAATGCGGAATTGGAAGAGAAAGAACTGACGCGGGCGAAGAATGCCGCTTATCGCCTTCTGACGTACCGGCCGCGCAGCCGGAGAGAGCTCGGGGAGAAGCTCCGCGAAAAGGGATTCCATGATGATGCAATCGAAACCGTCATAGATCATTGCACACGGTTCGGGTATCTCGATGATCTCAAGTTCGCAGTCCAGTGGGCCTCAAGCAGGGTGAGGCTTCGCAGCTTCGGCAGGCGCCGGATCGAACGGGAGCTGAGGGACAAGGGCGTTGATCGTGAGACCGTAAGCGCGGCCTTTGAGGCGGTTTTCAGCCCGGATACGGAGCTTGGAACGGCGATGGAAGCAGCGGAGAAAAAAATGAAGACCTTGACGTCCGCTGACCGGGAGACGCGGCGCAGACGGCTTGCGGGATTTCTGGAGAGGAAGGGGTTTTCCTTCGAGATCATTAGAAGCGTTGTAAAAGAAACTGAAAAATAGGATAAATAACCACAGATAACCACAGGCAGAAAGGTCAGAACCATTTTTATAATTCTTTTTGTCTTCTTCGTTCTGTGTCCATCCGTGGTCATCTGTGGTTATTAATTCATTATAGAGGAGCCAGACTTGAAAGCGAACGAACTGCGGAAACTGTTTCTCGATTATTTCGCCGAGCGGGGCCACAAGGTGGTGCCGAGCTCGTCCCTCGTGCCGAAGAACGACCCGACCCTGCTCTTCACGAACGCGGGCATGGTGCAGTTCAAGGGCGTGTTTCTTGGCGAGGAGCAGCGTGATTACAAACGCGCGGTAACCTCCCAGAAGTGCGTGCGCGCCGGCGGCAAGCACAACGACCTCGAGAATGTGGGCCATACCGCCCGGCATCATACCTTCTTCGAGATGCTCGGCAATTTTTCCTTCGGCGATTACTTCAAAAAGGACGCC
>JAXIPA010000254.1:0-17772 GCA_045403145.1 Nitrospirota bacterium
CTCACATTCTTTACCAACGAGCCGGGCTCCACGCTGCTCGACCGGTTCAGAAAGACCCTCAAGGACGTTAGGTACTTCGACATCCTCGTGGGGTACTTTCGCACCAGCGGTTTCTTCAATCTCTATCAATCCTTCGAAACCATCGAGAAAATCCGAATCCTCGTCGGCCTGAATATCGACAAGCCGGCTTACGAAATCATCGAAACCGCAAGGTCACAAGACGGCTTCCAACGCGCTTATTCACGCCGATCACCTGTCGTCGCGCCCTATCATTGTTATAAAAAGACCGGATGTTTTTCTATTCCAAAATCCGGGACGTCTGCGCATCCCCTTGCAAAGGCTGTATGAAGGGGGTGTCAGCGATCCGCGCAACCCGAATCTGCAGAAGATGTTTCAGATGCTCGGCCTTGGTGAAAAGGCAGGGTCGGGTTTTCAGAAAATCCTTCGGGCATGGAGGGAGCAGGAATGGATCATGCCTTTGGTTTCGGAGAAACTGGACCTGGAAGTAACAGCAGTGGCGCTCCCCATGGCGAGTATGATTCCCGATCAGGTTGAGAAGGAATTGAAAGACATTGTCGGAGATACGTATACCGTCCTAAAAGAGGTGGACAGAATATCCCTGGTGCTCGCGCATCGTTTCGGCGAGATCAGCAATGCAGATATCAAGCAGTATCGCCGAGAACATCCCCGTGAAATCGGGGAGCGCCTGAGGTTTCTCGTGGATCACGGCTGGCTGACGAAAGCTGGGCATGGCCGGGGGACACGGTATAGACTTGCTGGAGTCGGGCTGTCGGCAGACTTATTCTCCAGTGGCTCCGAACAATACGCTCCGAGCTCCGAACAATACGGCCCGGACTCCGAACATTATAAAAGATTGCTGGAAATTGCTGCGCCGGTTCGTAACAAGGGTCGAGCACCTAAGGAACTGGTTCAACAGATAATTTTAGCAATATGTGCGGAAGATTATGTATCGCTCCGAACAGTAGCGGATTTATTACAGCGCGACCCCAATAGCATCAGAAATCACTATGTGAATCCAATGGTCGGGGAAGGCCAACTGGAACTTCGTTATCCGCATCAGCCCAATCATCCGTCCCAAGCCTACAAGACGGTTAGGGGTGTATGACATGAAAATAATCACAACCATCTCTGAGATGCAGTCACTCGCTGAATCAGCGCGGCGGCAGGGAAGGACCATCGGCTTCGTGCCCACCATGGGCTTTCTGCACGAAGGCCACCTGTCGCTCATGCGGCGCGCGCGGCAGGAGTGCGACACCGTAGTCGTCAGCATTTTCGTCAATCCAACCCAGTTCGGGCCGCAGGAGGACTTTGAGCGTTATCCCCGGGATGAGGTAGGGGACCGGGAAAAATGCGGGTCCGAGGCTGTCGATATCCTGTTCACGCCGACGGCGCACGATATGTATCCCGGGCTGCCTTCCGTGTTCGTGACCGTGGAAGGCATATCCGATATCCTTGAAGGCGCGGTCCGTCCCGGCCACTTTCGCGGCGTGGCCACCGTGGTTGCAAAACTCTTCAGCATCGTGAAGCCGCACAAGGCCTTCTTCGGGCAGAAGGATTACCAGCAGTGCGCGGTCATTAAGCGCATGGTGAAGGGCCTGAACCTTGACGTGGAGATGGTGGTGATGCCGACGGTCCGGGAGCAGGACGGCCTGGCCATGAGCTCCCGCAACAGTTACTTGAGCGCCGATGAACGGCGCGCCGCCGCGGCGATCCATCGCGCGCTCAGGGCGGCGGAGCATCTGGTCAACGCCGGTATCAGGGAGCCCGATAAGCTGACGAATAGGATGCGGGCGGTTCTGCGTGAGGAAAAGGGGCTATCAATCGATTACATCGAAGTCGCCGATCCCGAGAGTCTCGCGCCGCTCGAGGCCGTCAAAGAGGGTGTGGTTGTTTTGGTTGCGGTACGTCTTGGGCGCACACGCTTGATTGATAATCTTCTGATACGATAAGACCTGTCGCTGCACTGCCGGCGGCTCATCCTACACCATCACCACCTCGTACTGCTCCTGGTGCAGATTGGGATCGGCCTTGATCACGATTTTCTTCTGGAATTCCCTCTCCAGCTCCTCCACGCCCTGGCGTTCCTCATCATAGAGCATGTCTGCGACCATGGAATTGACGGTGACGAGCGCCTTCTTCTCGTCAGCCCTCGCGAAGGCCCTGCGGATCTCGCGCAAGACCTCGTAGCACACGGTGCGGCTCGACTTGATATAGCCGCGGCCGTCGCAGTAGGGGCAGGGTTCGCACAGGGTGCGGCCGAGGCTCTCGCGGATGCGCTTCCTGGTCATCTCGATGAGGCCGATGGGCGAGATGTGCGAGATGGTGGTCTTTGCCTTGTCGTTCGAGAGCGCTTCCTGGAGCGCCGAATACACCTTGCGGCGGTTGTCCTCGCGCTCCATGTCGATGAAGTCGAGGATGATGATGCCGCCGATGTTCCGGAGGCGGAGCTGGTAGGCGATCTCGCGCACCGCCTCGAGGTTGGTCTTCAGGATCGTGTCCTCGAGGGTCCGCTTGCCCACGTATCTACCCGTGTTCACGTCGATGGCGGTCAGGGCCTCGGTCCGGTCGACGATGATGTATCCGCCGGACTTGAGCCAGACCTTCCGGCCGAGCGCGCGGGAGATCTCGATCTCCACCCCGTAGTGGTCGAAGATGGGGTCGTCGCCGTCGTAGGGCTTGACCCGCCGGGAGAGCTGGGGAATGTAGGAATCAAGGAAGTCCTTGACCCGCTGGTATTCATCGGGCGAGTCGATGACCATTTTATCGACATCGCGGGTAAAGACGTCCCGGATGATGCGGAAGACGAGATCGAGCTCATTGTGCATGAGCGCCGGGGCGGAGGTCCGTTCCTTCTTTTTCTGGATATTTTCCCACAGCCTGCCCAGGAATTCGATGTCGGCAATGAAATCGTCCTCGCTCCGGCCCTGGCTCGCCGTCCGGATGATGTAGCCAGTGTTCGGCCTCCGGAGGCGGCCCACGATCTCGCGCAAGCGTTTCCGCTCCTCTCCGTTTTCGATGCGGCGCGAGACGCCGATGTGGTTCACGCCGGGCATCATGACCAGGTAGCGGCCGGGGATGCTGACATACGTCGTAACCCGCGCGCCCTTGGTGCTGATCGGCTCCTTCGAGACCTGGACCAGAATTTCCTGCCCTTCCTGCAGCAGGTCCTCGATCTGGGTGGAGTGAGAGCGCTTGCGCTTGGTCTCGACCTCCAGTTCCAGCCCCTCGTCGTCCATCATGGGCGTGTATTCCGACGTGCTGTCGAAAACGTCGCCGACGTACAGGAAGGCCGACTTCTCCAGCCCGATGTCCACAAAGGCCGCCTGCATGCCCGGCAGCACCTTCATCACCCTGCCCTTGTACACATTGCCCGCGATGCCGCGGTCCTTTTTCCGGTCGATGTATATTTCCGTGACCAGCCCGTTCTCGAGGAGAGCCACCCGGGTCTCCTCTCGGCCTGCGTTTACGATGATCTCAGATGACATGCGTTCTCCTTGGTGATTGAGTACGACACTGGTTTCTCTTTCATAATATATAATAAGTCAGGTCGGTAAACAAGCGCAAAAGAAGGAGGGAGGGGAAGACTCGCAATAATCCGTGGAATCCGCGTACTCTGCGGGTTCTTTCCGTTTTTTCCGCGGCGCGATTTTTTCGTTTTCCCGGTCTTCTACGATACATCCATGGGGCTTTTCCACTGGTTTGCATCGCGGTAGAAGAGACCGCTGCGCTTGATCCGGAGCAGGGGCGCCTGCTCCGGCCCGATGCCGAAGAGTTCCATGATCACATCCTGAACGCGCGGCTTCAGCTGGTCCCGGTCGACGAGGGTTATGTCGAGCGGCGCGTGACCACCCGTCGCCCCGATCATGATCGATTCGATGCCGGGCCGGATGTCCTTCTGTTTTCCCTCTTTTGTAACGATCACCGATGCGCGGGATAGAAAGTCCTTCACCCTCTCCGTGATGCTGTCCCGATACTGCTCCGGCACCTCGACCTCATAGGAGTACCTGCTGATGCTGCCGGAGAGGGACGGGGCCTTCTTCGGGACGATTCCTGCTGCCAGTATCCGCACGCCCGGCGGCAGCGCGCTGTTCAAGTCCCTGGTTACCCGGAGCAGGTCCACGAAGGGGTCGGTCTCCAGATCGAGGAATTCCGTCTCGCTTTCCATGCCGACCGGGAGCGCGGGACCGAAGGCGACCCTGGGATGGGGGTTGAAACCCTGGGAAAAGGCGATGGGAACATTGGCCCGGACCGCGGCCCGGTGGATCAGGGTCATGAAATCGAGATGGGAGATGAAACGCACTCGGCCGGTCTTGCTGTATTTCATCCTGACGCGGGTCGTCATGTCAGGCGGCCCCGGTTGTTTTTTATAATCATCTGCCTGAGGCTGTTCCGTCCTCGCTTCGGCCTCCGATGACGCCGCCGGTTTTCCCAGCGACGGCGTACCGCCGTCGGCGCATCCCATTCCGCAGTGCTCGCATTCCACCCGGCAGTTCTGCGTGATCTCCTCTGCATCCGCCCGCTGATACTCCCGCTTCAGGAACTCCTTCGTCACACCGCTTTTGACATGGTCCCAGGGAAGTTCCTCATCCAGGCCAAAGGCACGGCAGGCATAAGCGGCAGGATCAAGTCCACATTTCACAAAGGCCTCGTTCCACTTTTTGAAATCAAAGCATTCGGTCCATCCGTCGAAGCGGCATCCGAGACGCACGGCTTCCTCCAGCACACGGCCGAGCGCCCTGTCGCCGCGCGCGAATGCCCCTTCGAGCAGGCTCGTCTCCGGATTGTGGGCCTTGAGCGTGATGCCCCGCTTCCGGAGTCCCCTGGCGAGATAGGCCTGCTTTGCGCGGATACTGTCAAGCGTCGCCTGGCCCATCCATTGGAACGGAGTGTGGGGCTTGGGCACGAACGTCGAGACGCTGATGTTGAGTTGCACATGCCGCCTCGAGACGCGCTTGCCGAGGGCATGGAGTTCATTCGCGAGCCGGACGATGCCGTCCAGGTCCTCGTCGGTCTCGGTCGGGAGGCCGATCATGAAGTAAAGTTTCAGCACGTTCCATCCGTTTTTGAAGATGGTATCCGCCGCGTCCATGAGGTCAAGGTCCGTCACGGGCTTGTTGATTACCCGCCTGAGACGTTCGGTGCCCGCCTCGGGTGCGAGCGTGAAGCCGGTCTTGCGCGTCCCGGCGATGGCCTCGATCATTTCCGGCGTGAGGGTGCCGACGCGCAGCGACGGGAGCGAGACCGAAATGCGGCTGTCATGGTACTTCCTCATCAGCTCGATAACCAGCGGCTGGATCTCTGAATGATCGCCCGAACTCAGGGACGCGAGGGAGAGCTCTTCATACCCCGTGCAGCGGAGCGATTCATGGAGAAGGTCCTTGACACGGTCCGCGCTCCTCTCGCGGTAGGGCCGGTAAATGATCCCCGCCTGGCAGAAACGGCACCCGCGTATGCACCCGCGGGCGACCTCGACGGTTACGCGGTCATGGATCGGCTTCATGAGCGGCAGGATGGGCTTGTCGGGATAGGGCGCGGATTCAATGGTCTTGAGAAACCGTCGCCGCACTGCGGTTTTTCCGAGCGAGGGCACGTAAAAACCGTCATGCCTCGATAGGGCTTCGAGAAACGCCTTGCGGCCTTTGAGCGCCTGCCGGAGCTCGATCATTTCATGCACGGCTTCCTCCGCTTCACCAATAAAGAAGACATCGATGAAATCGGAGAGCGGCTCCGGATTGACCGCGCAGGGGCCGCCGGCGACGACCACGGGATGGCCGTCGTTTCTTTGCGCGGACGAGATGGGAATGCCCGCGAGTTCCAGGCCGGTCAGGATATTGGAATAGGACAGTTCGTACTGGAGCGTGACGCCGAGGATGTCGAATTCCGAAATCGACAGATTGGACTCGAGGCTTTTGAGGGGCCGGCCTGACTGCCGGAGCATGCCTTCGTAATCCGTCCAGGGGGAGAACACCCTCTCGCACGCCGTGTCCGGTCTGCTGTTCAGAATGTGGTAGAGGATGCGCAGCCCGAGGTGCGACATGCCGACCTCGTAGGTGTCGGGAAAGAAGAGGCAGACCTTCGTCTTCACCTTCTCGGGGTCCTTGTGGACCGCGTTGATCTCATTGTCGATGTATCTGCCCGGCTTGGACACGAGCGGGAGAAAGTCTTCGAGCATGGGACTCCTTAAGGATGCATGGCGCATAGGGTATGGCGTTTAAATCTTTACGCGATGTTCTTTGTGATGCAGCGCTTCTCAGCATCAATAGAACAGCATAAACCGGCGTTTCTGGATGTTCAAGAGCAATCCGAGGGCGAGGAAGGTGGTGATGATGGACGTCCCGCCGTAGCTTACGAGCGGGAGCGGCACACCGACAACGGGCACGATGCCGACGGCCATGCCTACGTTGATGAAGACATAGAGAGAAAGCATGGAAACAATGCCCGCGGCCATGAGCATGCCGAGCCGGTCCTTTGCGTTCTTTGCGGTGTCAACGCCGAGCATGAGCAGGACGAGGTAGAGGAGGATCAGCACACTGGCGCCGACGAGCCCCGTCTCCTCGGCAATGACCGCGAAGATGAAATCCGTATGCCGCTCGGGCAGAAACGCCATCTGGCTCTGCGTTCCCCTGCGATACCCCTTGCCGATGATCTGGCCCGAGCCCACTGCGATCTTCGACTGGTTCGCGTGATACCCGCTGCCGAGCGGGTCCAAGCCCGGGTCGATAAACGCCTTGATCCGGTTCTGCTGGTAGGGCTTGAGGGAACCCCAGATTTTATTCCTTACCGGGGGAACAAAGAAAACCAGCGACACGATCACAAGACCGGTTGCGAGAACAATCATGACCGACCGCAGATGGACGCCGGCCATGAGAATGATCAACGACGACGTCATAAGAAGCATGATCGCCGTGCCGAGGTCCGGCTGCTTGAGCACGAGCACAAGAGGGACGAGGACCATTACGCCGGGAACGGCCAGGTCTTTCAGTTCGTAGCCGCCCCGCTTCGGATCCTCGGCAAAGTACCGCGCCAGGGCCAGCGCCATTGAGAGCTTGGCGAGTTCCGACGGCTGGAACGCGAAGGGGCCGAGCGCGAGCCAGCGCTGGGCGCCCATGCCGGTCTTTCCGATTATCATGACGAGGACCAGGAGCAGCAGCGAGACTGCGTACAGAAGGTACGCAAAACGGCCGATGGTGTGATAATCGGGAATGAGCGCCAGGAACATCACGAACAGGCCGGCGGAGATCCAGATGAGCTGCTTGGTGAACAGGGGCGAAGGTCCGCGCGAGGTGTACGTGGCGCTGTAGACCGCGGTGATCCCGATGCACGCGATGCCGATGATAAGGGCGATCATGCCCCAGGGCAGCTTAAGGAACCAACTTTTGCTGAACATTCTTGAGGTACTCCTCAATGACTCTTTTTGCTATGGGCGCCGCCGCCGAGCCGCCGTGCCCTCCGTGTTCCACGAGCACGGCCACGGCGATTTTCGGGCTTTCGACCGGCGCGTAAGCCACAAACCAGGCGTGGTCCTGGGTTTTGCCGGACAGCTTCCGACCCGGGACCTTTTGCGCGACGACTTGCGCGGTGCCGGTCTTGCCGGCGACGGTTGCGAGCGGCGTCGAGGCCCCGTGGCCCGTGCCGTGCGGTTCGGCAACGACGCCGGCAAGCGCCCGCCGCACTTCGTCCAGGGCTGCTGCGTCAAGGTTGATTTTGTGCCTGAGTCCCGTGGAGAACGTCGTGACGGCCCCTGTCTCGCGGTTTCTCGTTTTTTTGGCCAGGACAGGCTTGTAGAAATACCCGCCGTTTGCAACAGCCGCGATCATCTGGCAGGCCTGGATCGGGCTTACGAGGACGAACCCCTGTCCTATCGAGTTGATGAAAGTGTCTCCGCCTCGCCAGGCGTCGCCGGTCCTCTTTTTCTTCCACTCCGTCGTGGGAATGAGGCCCGATTTCTCGTCGGACAGGGGGATGCCTGTCACGCTGCCGAGCCCGAGTTTTCTTGCATATTCCGCGATACGGTCCCAGCCGATCCGCTCTCCCATGGTATAAAAATAGACGTCGCAGGATTGGACAAGGGCATCGTGGAACGATATGGTTCCGTGCCCTTCTTTTTTCCAGCACCGGAAGCTGTGGTTGCCGCTTTTGAGGGAGCCGCGGCAGGTGACTTTATCGTCGGGGTCGATCGCGCCGGAATCGAGGCCGGCCAGCGAGTCGATGATCTTGAAGGTCGATCCCGGCGGATAGACGCTCTGGATTGCGCGGTTGTACAGCGGGTGCGACGGGTCGCTCATGAGACGCACCCAGTCCTTCGGAGATATCCCCCGCGGAAACAGATTGGGGTCGAAGTTGGGGTGGCTGGCAAGAACGAGGATTTCCCCGGAGTTCGGGTCCATTGCAACCACGGCGCCGGCCCGCTCACCGAGTCCGTCCTCGGCCGCCTTCTGGGCATCGAGGTCGATCGTGAGGTAGAGGTCCGTACCGGGCCGGGGGTCCTCGATCCCCAGGTCTTTTACCTTTCTCCCGGCGGCGTTCACCTGGATCATGCGGCGGCCGGCGGTCCCGCGCAAAAGCTTGTCGTAAATCTTTTCGAGACCGCCCTGTCCGGTGAGGAGGCCCAAATCGGCCTGCTCCTGCCTGCGTTGGGTCTGTGATACCTTGCCGATGTAGCCGAGCTGGTGCGAGGCGAGCCCGCCGTAGGGATAATGCCTTCGGTGTTCCGGCTCGATGATTGCCCCGGGAAGGTCCTCCTGGTGCGCTTCAACGAGGGCCACTTCATCCCAGATCGCTTCCTCCCGTATTTTCACCGGATCGTACTTCGTCCTGGCGCTCGCCGCTTCGTCAAGGGCCGTGCGGATCACGGCCTCGTCCACTTTTATGATCGAGGACATGTTCCGGATCGAACTCTCAAGATCCGGCGCGTCCTCCGGCACGAGCGAAATATCGAAGGTCAGCACGTTTTCGACGAGTGGCCTGCCGTGGCGGTCGTAGATGATGCCCCTCGGCGGCCTGAGCTTCACGGGTCTGATGCGGTTATTTTCCGCCTGGTCATAGTAGTAGGCCCCCTTGACGGCCTGGAGATACCAGAGGCGGATAAAGAGAACCACGGTAAAGGCGATGATGAAGACCGCCAGCAGCGGAAGTCTTCTCCGGATATCGGTCGGCATGTCCTCTTGGTGCATTTACAACTCCGTCTGAATGTCGCGCCTCTTCAGCAGAGGGACGACGTTCTTGCCGCTGATCAGGCGAAGCGCCACGAGGCCGAGCACTCCGGTATAGATCGCCTGGGGAAGCAGGCGTCCGGCCAGCAAGCTGAAGAACGGCATCGCGCCGTAGGTCACCTGCAGGAAGAGCGAGATCAGGATTCCCTCGGCCAGGCTCAAGGCCGCCAGAAAGACAACGATGGCGGGGCTGGAAATATCAAGCACCCGCGATCCGAGCAAGCCCGCGGCGAGGCCCGCCAGTCCCCGCGTCAGACCGGAGAACCCGATAAGGCTGGCCGAGCTTATGTCCTGAACCAGGCCTATGCCGATTCCCGCCAGCGCCGCTTCAACGGGACTGGTAAGAAGGCCGATGATAAAGAGAGCGGTCAGGGCGAGATCGGGCTTGATGCCGCCGAGGGAGAGCACGTTGAGCACGCTGGCCTGAAAGGGGACGATCAGGAGGAGCAGAATGACGTAAACGCGGGGTTTCATCTGAATATGCTCCTCACTGTTTCTCCTCCCCCTCGCTGGGGGAGGAACCCGAAGGCGGGGGTGATAACGGGGGTGTCGATAAAGCAACGCTGTTCATTTTCTCTCGTGCAAAGGGGTTAAGGGGCGGTTCATTTCAAGAGCACCAGCGCCTCTTCCAGACGGGAAAGTCTGACGGCGGGCTCGGCCATGATGGTCTGGAACGCGACGGCCTCGTGTTTCGATACTTTCATGACCGTTGCCACGGCAAGCCCCTTGGGATAGATGCCGTCGAGCCCCGAGGTGACCAGCAGGTCGCCTTCCTGTATATCGGAGTAGTAGGAAACATACTTGAGAGCGCAGGTGACCAGTTTGCCCTCGAGCAGCCCTTCCTCCCGGTTGCGCTGAACGCGGACGGCGAGCGTGCTTCCGGGGTCGGTCAAGAGGATGACTTTTGCCGTGCCCGAGAGCACGGCCTGGACCTTGCCGACGACGCCGGCGGAGGTGATGACCGCCATGTCCTTCCTGATTCCATCGTCGGAACCCTTGTTGACGGTGATGGTGCTCGAGGCGGGGGACAATTCTTTGCCGATGACCTGGACCACGACTGATGACGGAGGATTGAACTTCTTGAAGTTCAATGCTTCCCGCAGCCGTTCGTTCTCCGCGAGAAGCTCGTTCGTGATTGCGTTCTCGATACTCAGCCGGACGATCTCTTCCTTGAGCCGCCGGTTTTCGCGTTCTGCGCCGACGAGAAAAACGTAGCCCTTGCCGACGGACACCACGGCGTTGAACGGCCAAATGATGACCCGCTCAATGAAGCCGGACACAGCCAGGACCGGCTTTTCCAGGAGTGGAAAGCGTCCGTTCTTGACCTGGACGGTGATCAACCAGAACAGGACCGTGAAGAGAAGGAGAAGGACAATGAATTTTCTGTGCTTTAGAATAAACCCGTTCATCCCGCGCGCGGTTTCCGCATTACCTCGTTACATCATGACCTTTTTCAGGAATTCCTCGTCGTCGAGGACCTTGCCCGCCCCCAGCGCCACGCAGGTAAGCGGGTCTTCGGCGATGATGATCGGCAGCGATGTTTCCTCGCGCAGAAAGACGTCCATGCCCTTGAGCAGGGCGCCGCCGCCCGCAAGCACGATCCCCTTGTCCACGATGTCCGCCGAGAGCTCGGGCGGCGTGTTCTCGAGCGCCAGTTTGATGCCGTTCAGAATCTGGCTTACCGGCTCGGCCAGCGATTCGCGCACCTCGTCGTCGTCGAGGATCAGCGTCTTGGGGATGCCGGACACGAGGTCCCGGCCCTTGATCTCCATGGTGTGCCGTTCGCTGTCCGTCTTGTAGGCCGAGCCGAGCTCAAGCTTGATCGATTCGGCCATCATCTCGCCGATGAGGAGGTTGTATTTGCGCTTGATGTAGCTGATGATCGCCTCGTCCATCTTGTCGCCGCCGACGCGGATGGCCTTGCTGTACACCACGCCGTTCATGGAGATGACGGCGATGTCCGTCGTGCCGCCGCCGATGTCCACGATCATGTTGCCCGACGGCTCCGAGATGGGCAGGCCCGTGCCGATGGCCGCGGCCACGGGTTCCTCGATGAGGTAGACGCCGCGCCCTCCCGAGGATATCGCCGCGTCCTTCACGGCGCGTTGCTCCACCTGGGTGATGCCCGACGGCACGCCGATGACGATGCGCGGGCGCAGGAAGGACTTCCTGTTGTGTACGCGCTGGATGAAGTACTTGAGCATTTCGCTGGTGTAGTCGAAGTCGGATATGACGCCGTCCTTGATCGGCCGGATCGTCTTGACGTCGCCGGGGGTCCGGCCGAGCATACGCTTCGCCTCGGAGCCGACGGCGAGCACCTTGCCGGTCTTTTGCGATATGGCGACGACCGACGGCTCGTTGCACACGATCCCCTTGCCCTTGACGTACACGAGGGTGTTCGCCGTGCCGAGGTCGATGGCCATGTCGTTGGAGAACCAGCCCATGATAGAATTGATAAACATCGTCAGCAAAAACTCCTTTCGAATAGAGCCGTAAGGTTAAAAATCGTCACGTCCTGAATATGCGTGATTGCGGGGTTCCTAAGGCTGAGGGCCGGCCGGCGCCGCTTCCTCGGCAGGGGCGGTATCGGGCCGCTCCGGGGCCTGCTGTGCACCCACTCCTGACGCGGCGTCCCGGACCACCATGGTCCGCGCCAGCAAATCGCCGATCCGCATGCCCCGCTCATCGCCGATTGCGGCCAGGCCTTCCACACCCGCCGCCAGAGGGCCGAGAACCCAGCCCGCGAAGGGTATCAGAAAGAGAAGATAGGCGGCGGCGAGCGGAATATTTCTGATGATGGATTCACGGTAAGCCGCCGCGGGACAGGTGTCTTCCAACGCCGCCACGCGGAGGCCGATGAGCTTTTTCCCGACGCTCCGGCAATCAAAGAGGCCGTCGCGGACCAGGAGGTACCCCATTGCGGACAGGAACCCGAGCACATCCGGCAGCCTTGCCAGGCCAATGATGAGCAGGAGATCGACAAATCCCGCAACAGCCCTGATTGTAAGGTCCGCACGTTGCAAGGCGCCTCCTGACCCAAAACCAGTTCATACTATCAGAATAACATAACGAATTCAAGAGCAAAAGTGGCGTATGTAAAGCCCGCGGCCTGCCGCGACGGCGAACCAGACCCTGTGTTTGCACAACGAATCCTGCCCGCAAATGATTTAGAGCTTTTCTGATTCAAAAGGTGTATATTATAAAATCTGGTTTATCGGTATGGGAAGAGCAGATTCTTCAGAACACCGGATCCGCCCGTCTCACAATACCTATTCCGCAGTTCTGACATTATAAGCCCAAGGGGCAAAAAGGAGACTCATATGCTCGAAAAAATTTCGGCGGGAGGAAATATCGCGTCCTACTGCACCAAGTGCAAGCTTGGCCTTGACCATGTCATTGTCGCCCTGGCCGGAGATGAGATCGCCAAGGTAAAATGCAAGACCTGCGGCAGCACGCACAAGTTCCGGGACCCCAACGATGTGAAAAAACCGCGGACCGCGAAAAAGAAGGAAGATGCGGTGAAGGTGGCCGAAACGCTCTGGGAAACCTCTCTGTCGACGGCAAAGGGAAAAGAGCGCACCTACGACATGGGGGGAAAATACCGTGTCGGCGATGTGGTGATGCACAACTCCTTCGGCAAGGGCATCGTGCGGAAGTTGTATATGAACAAGTGCGACGTGCTGTTCAAGGACAAGGAACGCCTGATGGCTTCGGCGAACTGATCAACTCGTTTTATCGCAGAGGGCGCAGAGTTTTTCTACGAAGTTCTTCACGTAAGATTCTCTTTGCGCCCTCGCGCTTTTGCCGTGATTGCTCCGTCTTCCCTTATCTTCTCTCATGAGTACTACCCCCATTCTCATCACCTGCCCCAAGGGCATTCCTCCGTTTCTCAAACAGGAACTGCTCGCGCTCACCTTCCCGGTGCTGTCCGAGCGCGTTGCCGGCGTTGAAACGGAGGGAGGGTTTGATGATGCGCTGCGTTTGAATCTTCTCTTGCGTACCGCCCACCGGGTGCTCTATCTTCTCAAGGAGTTCAGGGCAACCGATGCCGAGGAGTTATACCGGCAGGTGACCGCGATCGACTGGGAGGCCTTGATCCCCGAAGACGGATATGTCTGCGTAACCTCGAGTGTGGAAAACCCGACCATCAGGGACACGCGCTTCGCAAGTTTGAAGTGCAAGGATGCCATCGTCGACCGGATCAAGAATATGACCGGCAAACGGCCCGATTCCGGGCCTGAGCGTGACCGGTCCGTGGTCCACCTCTATTGGAAGGACGACCGCTGCGTCGTGTACCTCGATACGTCGGGGGAGCCGCTTTCCCGCCGCGGCTACCGGAAGATACCTCTCGAAGCTCCCATGCAGGAGACGCTTGCAGCTGCTGTCGTGCTGGCGACGGGGTGGGACGGCAGCGGCACATTCATTAATCCCATGTGCGGCAGCGGCACGCTCGCGATAGAAGCGGCCCTTATCGGCCTGAACCGGGCGCCGGGGGTGTTACGGAGCAACTTCGGGTTCATGCACCTGAAGGGATATAATCAGACGCTCTGGAACGAGCTGCGCGAACGGACGAAAAAAGAAGCTAAGAAATCTTTCCCCGGCAGGATCATCGCCACGGACATTGACCCCGATGCCGTGGAAACAGCGAAGAAAAACGCGGCAACCGCCGGAGTGGAGCACCTCATAGAATTCAGCGCCTGCGATTTCGCTGATACCCCCCTTCCGGACGGCGGCGGAATTATCGTGATGAACCCCGGGTACGGCGAGCGCATGGGCGAGGTTGCGGAGCTTGAAAAGACGTACAAGGGCATCGGCGATTTTTTGAAACAGAGGTGCAGGGGCTACACGGGTTATGTGTTCACGGGAAATCCCGCTCTCGCGAAGAAGGTGAGCCTCAAGCCGAAGCGGAGTATCCCGTTCTTTAACAGCGGCATCGAGTGCCGGCTGCTCGAGTACGACTTATATGAAGGAAGCAGGAAGATCAAAAAGACGAAATCAGCACCATCCTGATCTTATTACTCGACGGCCTTTGTCGTTTTGAACCGACAGGACCGTATCTTTTTATTGCCCTCAGCGACAATCCCACCCAAACATACGTCGTCCGTCTATGACAAGGCGGAGAACATTCATCCTCGCTCCAAGGAAGAGGCTCGCACCGGGGGGCGGCAGAGAGCGAATCTGCACAAAGTCCCTGCGACCTTCGTCGCAGGGAACGGGCTTCCGCCCCGAGCAGACCGGAGCCTGACGCTGTTCCGGCGTTGAAGCGGCCCGCACGGGTCGATGTCAGCGGGCTGTTCTTGACAAAATACAGGATGTGTTCTATCTTTTTTTCAGAAGACAAAGTTTTCCGGAGGTTGCAAGGAGGGAAAATTGCCATGGAACGGAAGGGGGTTATTACCTTGAAAGGAAAGCCAATGACCCTCATCGGCCCCGACATCCGCGCAGGAGACCCGGCGCCGGATCTGACGGTGCTGGACGAAAACCTCTCGGAGGTCAGGCTCGGAGATTTTACGGGGAAAATAAAAGTCATCAGCGTTACGCCGTCGCTGGACACGCCGGTGTGCGATTTGCAAATCAGACGGTTCAACCACGAGGCGGCTTCCCTGCCGCAGGAGATCGTCGTGCTGAACATCAGCATGGATCTGCCTTTCGCCATCACCCGGTTCTGCAGGACGGCGGGTATTGACAGGGCGCGGGCGTTGTCCGACCACCGGGATGCGTCGTTCGGCGCATCCTACGGCGTGCTGATCAAAGAGCTGCGGCTTCTGGCGCGGTCGATATTTATCATCGACAAGAACAACGTTGTGCGATACCGGGAGATCGTACCAGAGCAGTCGGATCATCCCGATTACGACAAAGCGCTGAGGGCGCTCTATGAGCTCACGGGAAGGGCATCTGCCGCCTGAAGAGTTGAGGGGAGCGAAAAAAAAGAAAGGCAGGCCTCGTGAATGAAAAGAGGCCTGCCTTTTAAAGGTTTTGGCGTTTAGAGCTTTACGACATTCGCCGCTTTGGGGCCTTTGGGGCTGTCCACGACGTCGAACGTCACACTCTGACCTTCGGCCAGCGACTTGAAGCCGCTGTCCTGGATGTCGGAAAAGTGGACAAAAACATCTCCGCCGTCTTCCTTGGAAATGAATCCAAATCCCTTGGAATCATTGAACCACTTAACGGTGCCTTTTGCCATTCAGGTTGAACCTCCTTCTGTGGATATTGAAGTTTGCGGAAATGTCATAAAAAAAGCCGCAAAGCGTAAATCTTTGCGACCTCTTTACAACAAAGACTTCCGAACTTCGTGATAATAATCCCATAGGATTCCATGGATGTCAAGATTTTTTTCTTGATAAACGCCTGTCAGGGGATGCCGCCGATTCGGGGGTTACTTTCAGCGGATAATTTTAGTATACTTGGAAAAGATCATGTGCACTTCCGCAGAGAGAAGGAGCCGGCATGCCGCGAACACAAAAGCTGTTTAAAAAACCCGTCGTGAATAATCTGCAAACCATCTGGAACCTCACGCCGCTTTTCGAGGGCGACGACGATCCGCGGATGGAGGAAAAGCGGAAAATCGTCGAGCAAAAGAGCTACGAATTCATCGACGCCTGGAAGGATCGCGCCGACTATCTTGAAGACCCCGTCATTCTCCGGCAGGCGCTGGACCACTACGAAGTCTGGAAGCGGCAGTACGGCTCCGATGGAGACGAGGGCTACTATTTCTGGCTTCGCACGCAGCAAGACCAGAATGATCCGAAGCTCAAGGCCCGTTTCAACAAGATCGAGGAGTTCAGCAAGAAGATCGAGAACGACAGCCAGTTCTTCCACCTGCGCGTCGCGCGCATCAAGCCCGCGGACCAGAAGCGGTTCCTGGAACACGAGGCGTTGCCGAAATACCGGCACTTCCTCGAGCGCATTTTCGCCGAAGCACGCTATCACCTGAGCGAAGCTGAAGAGAAGATCCTGAATCTTAAGTCCGCGACGTCCTACGCGAACTGGACCAAGATGACCTCGGGATTTCTTTCGAAAGAAGAGCGAATGGTGATAATCGAAACCGGCGCGAAAAAAAACAGGCCGTTCTCCGAGATCGCCGGCCTGATGAACAGCAAGGACAAACGGGTGCGGGATTCGGCGGCAAGGGCATTCAATGATATCCTGACCAGGAACGTCGAGGTCGCCGAAGCGGAGCTCAACTCCGTTCTGCAAAACAAAAAGATCGACGACGAGCTTCGGAGTACACCCCGGCCGGACGCGCTCAGGCATCTTGCCGATGACATCGACAGCGAGGTCGTGGACACGCTTGTCGAATCCGTGTCCCGGCGCTTCGATATCCCTTCCCGGTACTACTCGCTCAAGGCAAGGCTGCTCAAGGTCAGGAAACTCGGCTATCATGAACGAAACGCGGAGTACGGCGTTGTCGCCAGGCGTTATCCCTACCCGAAGTCCGTGGGCCTCGTCCATGCGGTGATGAACAAGCTCGACCACGAGTTCGGCGACATCTTTGCCGGGTTCATCAGGAACGGCCAGATCGACGCCTACCCGAAAAAGGGCAAGGATAGCGGCGCCTTCTGCATCCACCACCTGACGAACCAGCCCACGTACATCCTCCTCAATCACACGGGAAAACTCCATGACGTACTGACCATCGCGCACGAGCTTGGGCACGGCATCAACAACGAGCTTATCAGGGCAAAGCAGCATGCCCTCGATTTCGGCACGCCGACCTCGACAGCCGAGGTCGCGAGCACCTTCATGGAGGACTTCGTGCTCGATGAGATCCTGCACACAGCGGACGATGAGCTGCGGCTTGCCATCATGATGCAGAAGCTGAACGACGACGTCTCGTCCATCTTCCGGCAGGTGGCCTGCTACCGGTTCGAGCAGGAGCTGCACGCTTTATTCCGGGAAAAAGGGTATTTGTCGAAGGATGAGATAGGCAGGCTTTTCCAGAAGCACATGGCCGCGTACATGGGCAGGGCCGTCGAGCAGTCGGAGGGCTCGGAGAACTGGTGGGTCTACTGGAGCCATATCCGGTACTTCTTCTATGTCTATTCCTACGCAAGCGGGCTTTTGATTTCCAAGTCGCTCCAGAACTCGGTGAAGGAAGATCCCGCGTTCATTATGAAGGTCAAGGAGTTCCTGTCCGCTGGACTGTCGGATTCCCCCAAGAACATCTTCGGAAGGCTGGGGATCGACATCGCGGACAAACAGTTCTGGGACAAGGGGCTGGATGAAGTGGAGAAGTTGCTGGATGAGACGGTGCTGCTGGCGAAGAAACTGGGGAAGATCAGAAAATAACGGGGGGCGGATCCCGAGTTGATCGGGACGACCTTCCCGACTTGTCGGGACGTTCTAATTGAAGGGACGAATCAATTCCAGGAGGCGAGCTCTGTTCTTGATAGACTTTAGGGTACTGTCAAAAGTTCTATGAAAAAAACGAAAGATATTTTACCGCAGAGATCGCAGAGGTCGCAGAGAAATGCAGCTCTTGAAATGAAAGCGGAGTAAGTAAAAGAAAGCTGGTTCAATTCGGCATATATTCAGGTTA
>JAXIPA010000221.1:0-3837 GCA_045403145.1 Nitrospirota bacterium
GCTGTCAATCCTGGACAGGAAACTGGGGCCGCTCCTTTTTCAGTTTCCCAAGAGTTTCCGCGCTGACCGGCCTCTGCTGGAAAATTTTCTCCCCCTGATCCCCGGCAACATGGCATGCGCGTTCGATTTCCGAAGCCCGACCTGGCTCGAGGGTGGCATTCCGGACCTCCTTCGTGACAAGGGGTGCAGCTGGTGCATCGAGGATACTGACGAGAACCCGGTAGCGGAGGTCATCAGCACTGCAACCTGGGGCTACCTGCGCCTGCGCCGTTCCGATTACACGGATACCGCCCTGTCACAATGGGTGGAAAGGATCCTCTCGCAAAAATGGGAGAAGGCCTTCGTATTTTTCAAACACGAGGACGAGGCCAAAGGGCCGGAACTGGCGATGCGTTTTCAGGAGCTTATCGATTCAAGACTCAGTGGGGAAAAAATCAAGGAAGGAAGTACAAGTAAAGCCCGTTAAATGACAAGTTCTCTGCTTCGTTAGTGAGAACACCCGATGGTGTACTGGAGGATCAGGCCGGTCAAATCGGAAGTGAAAGAGCCTGAAAAATAGGAATTCGCCGCCGCTATCCTGCCGGGGTACGAGGCGGCCTCCTTGCCGCCAGCATTGAGAAAGGAGGAAACGATATGAACAAGACCATGAAAGCCGCGATCATTCGCGAGTTCGGTAAACCGCTTTCGATTGAGCAAGTCCCTGTGCCGCAGCCCGGAGAAGGACAGATTCTGGTCAAGATAGTGGCAAGCGGGGTCTGCCATACCGACATTCACGCCGCTGACGGCGATTGGCCCGTCAAGCCCAAGCTGCCCCTGATACCCGGCCACGAGGGAGTGGGTCACGTGGCCGCCCTGGGGAAGGGCGTCACCTGGGTGAAGGAGGGTGACCGCGTGGGCATTCCCTGGCTCCACACCTCATGCGGTTACTGCGAATACTGCATCAGTGGTTGGGAAACACTCTGCGTGAACCAGAAAAATTCCGGTTACTCCGTGGACGGCGCGTATGCTGAATACGCCCTGGCCGATGCAAAGTACGTCGGCCATTTGCCGGCGAACGTTTCGTTCGCGGAAATCGCGCCCATTGTGTGCGCAGGTGTAACGACGTACAAGGGCCTCAAGGAGACCGATGCCCGGCCCGGGCAGTGGGTGGCTGTTTCCGGCATCGGCGGGTTGGGCCACATGGCCGTTCAGTACGCCAAGGCGATGGGGCTGCATGTGGCGGCCGTGGATATCGCCGACGACAAGCTTGACCTGGCCCGGAGCTTGGGCGCGGAGATCACCATCAATGCGGCCACAACCGACCCCGTCTCTGAGGTCCACAAACGCATCGGTGGCGCTCACGGCGTGCTGGTGACTGCCGTCTCGCGCACTGCTTTTCTCCAGGGCATCAAAATGCTTCGCCGCGGCGGCACCTGTGCGCTCATCGGCCTCCCCCCGGGGGATTTCCCGGTGCCGATCTTCGACGTCGTCCTGAACCGCATTACCATACGCGGCTCGATCGTCGGTACGAGGAAGGACCTGCAAGAGGCGCTCGGATTCGCGGGCGAGGGAAAGGTGAAGGCGCACATTGAACTTCAGCCGATGGAGGCAGTGAACGACGTTTTCACGCGCTTGCGCGAAGGCAAGGTGACCGGCCGCGTTGTATTGAAGGTTGCGGAAGAGGCCCGGTAGGGAGAGGCGACTGCCTCGCTCTCCTGTCAGGCCGCTTTCTTCAGCGCTCTGAAAAGGGCGCCGGTTGTGAAGGGAGAAGTGCGGAAACCCGTCATGCCAACGAACAGAATGTCGGAAAAACCCGCCCTCCGGAGCGTCAGGAGATGGTCCCCAACCGGGACCGCGCCGCCGATTCATTGCGACCACGCTTCGGCGCTGCCTGTCATGCCCTGGGGCAGTTCCTGCTCGAGCACCACATCGGCGAAGGCAAACCTGCCCCCCTGCTTCAGCACACGGTTGATCTCGCGGAACAGGTTTTCTTTGTCCGGCGAGAGATTGATGACGCCGTTCGAGATGACCACATCAAAAGTGTTGTCCCCGAAAGGCAGGCTCTCCGACTCCACCTGCTGCACCTCGGCATTCGAGATGCCTGCCTTCTGAAGGTTCTCGCGAGCCCGCGCCACCATGGCCCCGGTCAGATCGACCCCGTGCACCTTGCCTTTGGGACCTGTCAGTCGAGCCGCAATGTACAGGTCGAAACCCGCTCCGCATCCGACATCGAGGATGATCGAGCCGGGCTGGGTCGGGAACAGAGAAAAGGGATTGCCCACTCCGCAAAAGGATTCGAGCAGACCAGGATGGGCAGCGTCGACGAGCGCGGGATCATAGCCGAGCGCGTGTGCGCCCTCCCGGCCCGTAGGGTAGGCGAACTTCCCGGAGGCAGATTGGGCTACCTCGGAGTATTTGGTCCGAACAGCGCTCCGGATCTCTTCCGGCTGCAGGCCCTCCTGGCGGCACGCCCCGGCGCCGCTTGACGGCGCTCAGACCGATCCGCCGACGTGCATGTGCTTCTGCTGTTCCTCCATGAGCCACCTCTCGTTCACATCTTTCCCTCACCCGACAAATCGACATAAAAAGATTATTAACCACAGGCGGCTTCGCCGCACTTTTTCTCCAGATGATCTGTGTGTTCCGCAAAGCGGAACCCGTGGTTTCAATAGCTTCAGTCGCAGCCGGTTGAACCCCTCTCCCCGCCGAACATTTCCACAACTTTCCTTACTAATGCAGGCAGCGACGGGTCCCGCGCTCCCATGATAAGAACGCAGTCTTCCGGTTTCGCATCGGCTTTTAATCTGGTCAATAACTCATCGCGAGAGCTCACCGCTTGCGCATTGAACGATACGGAACCAAGGCCGTTTATGATGTCTTCCGAGGAAATATCTCTTTGCGCCGTGCCTCCGGCATAATAGATCGGCAGGAGATAGAGCGAGTCATGTTGCCGGAAGTCGGTCCGGAAGGTCGCGATGTATTCGTCCTTCAAGAATCGTGTCGGACCGAACCCGTGTGGTTGGTATACGGCAATAATGCGGCCGGAAAGGCCCCGGCTGGCGCGAACAGCAGCCGCAATCTTTGCCGGATTATGCGCAAAGTCATCGACCACATGGATGTTCTTCGTTGTCCTGGTCACGGAAAAACGCCGGGCAACACCCTCATAATCTTTTACCGCATAGGCAAGCGCTGCTGGCTCGCATCCGAAATGCTCGCAGACGCAAAGCGCCGCGCGCAGGTTCTCAAGATTATGATCGCCCGGCAGCGGCAGATGATATTCAGTATTGCTCTTAAAAAGCTTCACCGAAGTCGGCAGGAGCTGCTCCCGGTCCGGCCGCCACGAGCTGGAACCATTTCTACCGAAACGCACGGTTGCAGGAAGGGAGAGAAGGACCGGATCCTCGGCATTGGAGGCTGTCCAAAGAGATTGCGAAGCCAGCGTTTCGAAAAGCGCTTTTATCTCGTCAGTGCTTTTATGGTCCTTGGAAATATTCAGGATGACCGCTGCCGCCGGACGATATTTGACAAGCGTTCCGTCGCTTTCGTCCGCCTCCACCACCAGCAGATCGGAGCCGCCGCTATAGGCATTGCCGATAAGCCCCTGCTTTTCGAGCCTGCGCAAACCGGCGCCGCTTATAAGGGAGGGCGATTTTCCGCATGCGGTCAGAAATTCGAATATCATCGCGGTCACCGTGGACTTGCCGCTTGTGCCGGCGACTGCAATGGCCTTCTTTGTTTCGATGATCGCACTAAGCAGATCTGAACGATGGATAATCGGAATACCGCGGCTGCGCGCAGCAGCGATGTCGGGATTCGAATCTTCTATTGCCGTTGAAACGCAGACGATATCGGTATCCG
>JAXIPA010000197.1:0-2256 GCA_045403145.1 Nitrospirota bacterium
AAGAAGTCCTGAGACTACCCGCACGAGCTTGCCGCCCTAGTCTCGGGGAAAGGTTGACCGAGTATATGTAATAACCAGAGGTGTGTCAAGAAATTTTTCCACAGACTCCGATATTCAACATGTTGATAAATATAATATTTATCGCATCATTAATATATACTATATCACTCTAAGAGAACGAAATCAAATTTACTTTGATTTTTTCCCGATGGTTGGCTGTTATTATATCGGTTGAATACTTAAAATCTTCAGCCCGTAACTTTTGAAAACGTCTTCAAATACAAACTGACCCACTACCCTAACGAGCGGGAGCTTGACGTCCTCATACCGAGAGCTATACTTATTAAGTCTGCCATCCTGAAGGAGCCCGTGACCTGAAACGGGAACTTACAGCCCCCGGTTGTACAGGGCCAATATTTACTTTCAGTGCAAAATAGACCGCTCATTTTGACTGTGGGTAAAAGTACGATAATATAAAAGTATTAAATCTCGACAGCAATTACGTTTACTTTCAATCGGTTTCTTAATCTGTTGAGTAAGGCATGCATTTTGCTTTATTTAATAAGGTAAGCATCTTGAGGGTTGCAACCCAGCAGATAACCAAAATAACGCAGCACCCGGCTGCTTGACCATAAGCACGCTAGACTCATTCAGAATATCACGCAAAAGGGAGGAAACAACAATGATAAATCGTAAATTAGTCGGTATTTTCAGTCTCCTGTTGGCAACGGCTCTCGTTTCCGTCATGGGCATAGCCTCATGCAGCAGCAGCGGCGGTGACAGCGATGGTGCGCCCGCCTCAGCATCGGCCGTGTCGATCGGGGCCATGACCAAGGGGAGCGTGATTGTGAACGGTGTACGGTTCGAGGACACGGCAGCCAATATTACCGCTGACGATACGCCGAAGACGGCTGCATTCCTTGAGAATGGCATGACGGTGAAGGTCAGGGGAAAGATCAATAACGACGGTGCAACCGGCGCAGCAGAGAAAATTGATGTGGTAGCCGAGGTGCGCGGGGCCGTTGTATCCAAAGGGTCGGACACCTTATCAGTCCATAACCAGACCGTCCTTGTAGACGGCGCAACGGTTTTCGACGGCGGGGTAACAGGCGTGGCCGGTCTCAGCGCGAGTCCTGCTGATAACGTGGAGGTGCACGGCCAGCGGGACGCAACCGGTACTATCCGCGCTACCCGTGTTGAAAAACTGGCCGCGGGAGCAGTGGATGACGAGGTGAGAGGCACGGTCAGCGGCAAGACGTCAGCAACCTTCAACATCGGCACCCTCGCCATTTCCACGAATGCAAGCACCTCCATACTCCCCGCAGGCGCGACATTCGCCGACGGCGACATCGTCCAGGTCCATTTGAGCGGCTCGACGGCGACAAAGATCAAGGTCGAACACGCCGAGGCTGAATTTGAACCCGCGGAGGGCGAGGAGTTCGAAGTAGAAGGCTTTGTCAGCAGTTTGAGCTCAGACTCATTCAAGGTGAACGACCAGCAGGTGCAGACTTCATCGAGCACCCGGTTCGACGGCGGTGTAAAAGGCGATATAGTGAACGACATGAAAGTCGAGGCGGAAGGACATCTGGCCAATGGCGTTCTTGTTGCAGATAAGGTCACATTAAAGGAGTCCATCAGGATCGAGTCGTCTGCCACAGCCGACGGCAAAGCCGATCTGCTCGGCAAGACGGTACTGGTTACCTCCAAAACCGAGTTCAGCAGCAATCTTACGAGCACTGCGGGCATCGCCGTTGGAGATGGCCTCAGGATTCGCGGGTTCGTCAACAACGACGGTTCATCGATCACTGCGACAAGGGTGGAGACACAAAGCCCGCTTTCCAACAACCGAAGCATCCTCCGGGGGCCGGTCAAGAATATTAATGCATCGGCAAGCACGTTCACGATCCTGGGCATTACGATCAATGCCAGTACGGCGACTGCGCGGCCGAACGACGATAGTGGCAACAGCACGCAGACAATGACGCCGGAGAGCTTCTTCACATCCCTCACAGCGGACAGGACCATCGTGAAGGCGCGCGGCACTTTTGACGCCGGCACGAATACGATCGCGGCGGATGAAATCGAGCTCGAGTAAAAACACCCGTTATTTCCGGGCGGCCTCTGGGGCCGCCTTATTTTTGCTCAAATGCTGCATCCGTCAAAAACAACGCCGGTACAAACCAGAAACGATTTTTCTCACCGTCTTGATTTCTTTGCCCCATACCGGTATGATGCGGCCGGTCCGGAACTTTCATA
>JAXIPA010000089.1:0-31799 GCA_045403145.1 Nitrospirota bacterium
AAAAGTTCCATGAAGAAGGTGACCGACGAGCTGACGTCGAAAGGCATCACCGCGGAAATCGTGATCAAAGACGGGCATCCGGCGGAAAAGATCATTGACGCGGCGAAGGAGCTCGGTGCCGATATGATCGTCGTCGGCTCCCACGGGAAACACGGCGCGAAAAAGTTCTTACTGGGAAGCGTATCGTCGAAAGTCGTAGAGCATGCTCCTTGTCATGTTCTCGTCATCAAATAAAGGAGGGTATATGGAGAATAAGAGTCTTTTACAGAAATTCGGGGCGATCGTACCCGGGTTGGCGGTCATGGTCCTGACGCTCTACGCTTTAAGGACCTTTGTCGAGCCCTGGATGACTAACGCCGTAATCTTCAGCCAGAAGGGCTGGCTTGTTAAAGCTGCAGGTCTCAACTATGTGCTGCTCGCCATCATAGTGGGGGTCTTTTACCGGAACGTACTTTTCGGCGGCAAGATCCCGGGATGGGCAGAGGAAGGGTTCAGGACCACCCGGCTCTTCATCAAGACGGGTGTTATCATGCTGGGCTCGCTCTATACGATCCAGAATCTGTTCAAGGTCGGAGGCATCGCTATTGTCCTTATTATGGCCTTCGTCTTCGGTACGATTTTCTTTGTCATGCTCTACGGCAGGTACCTTGGCATGGACCGGTCGATGATCGGCACCATGGGGGCTGCCTGCGGAGTCTGCGGAGTTTCCGCTGCTATCGCAACCTCGACGGCAGTCAAGGCAAAACCGTCGGAGGTCGCCATGGCGATCGCCACCATCCTCGGGTTCGGCATCCTCAGCATGTTCATCAGTCCTTTCGTGGGGAGGGCCCTCAACCTGACGGACTACCAGTTCGGGGCCTGGGTCGGCACCGGCATTCTCAACTCCGGGCAGGTGCTCGCAACCTGTCTGGCCTTTAATCCGAACATAGCTCCCGGTACCGCGGTCGCCTATGGAGAGATCTGGAACGTCGTCAGGGTCATCAGCATTCCCTTCGTCGTCTTCTTCATTACCGTCTGGTTCTGGAAGAGCGAGGCAAACGCGGAGCACATCTCCCTTGCAAAGATTCTGAAAGACAAGTTCCCTATCTTCGTACTCGGGTTCTTCGGCATGACCACCCTTTCCTCCCTCGGCTGGCTGGGCCAGGAAGGTTCCGAGACCCTGCACCTCCTGAGGGACGTCATGTCCTGGATATTCGGTATCGGCCTGGTGGGCATCGGGGCCTACATTGACGTACGCGAGATAAAGGCTGCCGGCGGCAGGCCGCTCAAGGTGGGGGTCGCGGCAGGCTTGATCAAAATTGTGCTGGCGTTGATCGTTGTCCTATTGTTCGTTCCCAAACAGGCAAATTTTTAAAGGAGATAATATGGCTGAGGAAAAGAAAAAAGGAATGACCGTTTTCAAGAGCGACCGGCATGAGGACTGGGCGTCCATAGTGGCGGCGGGAATGGTTGTCGTCGTCGTTCTTGCCTATATGGCCTTCTTTGTATCCAGCGTGCCTTTCAAGGCGCCGTCAGACGGTAAAATACTGGCAATGAAAGTTACTGAGAATTCCATCATCAAAAAAGGAGATGTTCTTTTGACGATGGAAGTTAAGGAACAGAAAGTGGTCGAAGGGGTTACCGAGGAGAAAATCGTCCAAAAGGACATTAAATCGAAAATCGATGGAAAAGTGCTCAAGGTAGCCAAGAAAGAGGGAGATGCCGTAAAAAAGAAAAAAGATGTTATAATGATTCTTGAACCCGAAAAAGGACAACTCCCTTAAAATGAAAATTCTGCTGGCGCTTGATTCATCACAGAAAGCGATCGATGAAGCGGTGAGGCTCGCAAAGGAACGAGGAGCGGGCCTCACCGCCCTCTTTGTCCTGGACTCCACCTGGTCGGAGTACATCGGCCACGATTTTCTCTCGGGAAGCAATGCACGCGAGGGATTCCTCAACTATATTTCGGACAACGAGAATCTGCTGGCCGAAAAAACGGTTCAGGAATTCAAGGAGAGGGCAAAAGGGGTATCCTATGAAGTGAAGATGGTTCCGGGGCGCGTGCGTGACGAGATACTGAAGGAATTGAAAAACGGATATGACCTGCTGGTCATGGCTATTCCGTTCAAACGCGGTCTCGAGATCATGCGTGATCCCGCACCGAAAATCATCGAAAAAACGCCCTGTTCCGTCTATCTCGTAAAAGAACCTGCCTGATTGTTGCCCTGTCGCCGCTTTCTGATTGAATCCAGGAGGGAGCTTCAATAATCGACAGATTTTCTCCCCGGGTACAATTTCCCGTGCTTTTCTCCTTAGCGTATTTGAAAATCACATCCGCCTATCCGGCATGAGCTATACTATGATTAGTACGATAGCAGGCGAGGTGCTCTTGTATGCAGCGGATTGTAGAGTCGATCGAAATACATCTGCCGCCCCAAGCCGTTTTTGCCTTCCTTCGCGACATAGAGGCTCGTGTAAGACTTAACCCCTCGTACACTGTAGTCGGTTTTGAGGCATTGACACACAAAGAGATGTGTCCGGGGGCACGGTACCGTTTCTTTCTGATGGCAAATGGCAAAAGAACCAAGTACGAATGCGAAGTTACAGAATTCGTCGAAAATAAAAAAATCGTCACCAGAGCCATTGACGACAGATTGTGGCTCACACTCACCCTAAAAGAGACCCCTCTGGGCACGTTATTGACCCATGACGAGAAATTTTCCCTTCCCCAAGAAGTTTTCGACAGGCCGAGCCAGACAAACCCTTTGCAGTTTTTTCAGGAACTTTGGTTTAAAGCGCAGCATCTGACACTCGGTTTCGGATTTTTTGACCAGGATACTGAAAAAAGGATCAAGGAAATAGAAGAAGCGCTCAGAAGCAATCTCCGGATATGGCTGGAAAGAGTCAGGGAAAAAATAGAATCCGAACACAAGTGAGCGCCTTTCCAATCCTTGTCGACTTACGTTTCTCCACGACAGCTTATAAACCCGTTTAATCCCCGGCCTTTACTGCTCCCGCTGCCTGAACCCGAAGCCCGTCAAAAAATTTCCTGAACTCCTCCCGCTCGTCCGTGATTCCGCACTTCGGGATTGACTTCAAAAACGATTTGCCGTAGTTCTTGGTCATGATGCGCGAGTCGAGCACTGCCACCGCTCCACGGTCCGTTTTCGAGCGGATGAGCCTGCCGAAGCCCTGTCGGAAGAGGAGCGTGGCCTGCGGGATTTGATATTCCCGAAAGGGGTTCTTCAGCCGCTCCATGCGCGCTTCAACGACCGGCTCGTCGGGAACGGCAAAGGGCAGCTTCGCGATCACCACGCACTGGAGCGCGTCGCCGGGGATATCGATCCCCTGCCAGAACGAAGCCGTGCCCATGAGCACCGCGTTCGGAATATTTTTAAACTGCTCGATCAGACGGTACGCGGGCATCTCCCCCTGGCACAGGAAGCCGAGGTCCGGAAGTTCCCTGCGAAGCGCCTCCGCGCTCTTCCGGAGCTGTCCGTAGCTCGTGAAGAGCACGAGCGTCCGGCCTTTTGTTACGGCAAGCACGGATTTCAGCTCTTCGTCGAATTTTTCCTGATATCCCAGAGCCTGCTGGTCGTTCAAGCCGGGCGCGATGTAGAGCATGGCCTGGTTCTCGAAATCAAAGGGAGAGTCGAGCAGGAGCTCCGAGGGCGCGTCCAGCCCCAGGCGGCTTTTGATGTACGTGAAGGACCCGGCGGAGGAGAGCGTGGCAGAGGTGAGCACGACCGTGCCGGTCTTGCCGAAGAGGTTCTCGCGCAGGGTTTCCGCCACGTCGATGGGCGAAGCCACGAGCCGGTAGCGCTGGTTCTCGCGCTCCGCCCAGTACACGAAGCCTTCGGCGCTCTGGTCGAGGTTTATGCGCACGGCGGAGGCGAGGGACTGGGCGCGGTTGGCAAAGGCCTTTATTTCGAGCTCCTCTTCCTGTGACTCCGCCGTGAGCTCCAAAAGCTCGTCACGGAGTTCCATGAGCGGATCGCTCAGAATATCCGGCACGATGCCCTTCCTCCTGATCCTGGTGGCAGGATCTTTCGAGAGAAAGGGATGGAGGTTCAGAAAGAAGTTTTCCGCAATGACCCGGAGCCCGTCAACCATGCCGCGGACCACCTGAACTTCCGGCGTCTGCACCGTGAGGCGTGTCAAAAGACCTTTGCGTGTGCGCTGGGAGATGAGTGTGTCGCAGAGATAGCGGACCGAGAAGTTCGTGACCTCGACGCCAAGATAGTCCGTGGCCACGTCCTCGACCTGGTGCGCCTCGTCGAAGACCACGGCCTTGTACTGCGGAAGCACGTTTCCGCCTGTTGCCATGTCGGCGAAAAAGAGATGATGGTTCGCGACGAGGACCTGGGCCTGAGCTTCGAAGGCCTTCGCCCTCTGATAAAAGCAGTCCTTGTAATAGGAACACTCCTTGCCGAAGCAGAGGTCTGCCTGGCGTGAAGCCTTTGCCCAGAGGCCCGGAGGAGGCACGACGTCGATCTCGCTTCGAAGGCCGGTGCGCGTTACGACCGACCATGCGAAGAGGCGGTTCAGAGGTTCGATCTCGCCCTGTTCATAGAGGTCCCCCATGCGCAGAGTGTCGAACCTGCGGAGGCAGAGGTAGTTTTCGCCGCCGACACAGAGGGCATACCGGAAATCTCCGAGCACACGCTTGAGAAAGGGCAGGTCCTTGTCCACGAGCTGCTGCTGGAGCGCCTTCGTGTAGGTCGCGACCACGACGCGGCTGTTCTCCTCGCGTGTCCAGGCAATCGCGGGCACGAGGTAGGCCAGGCTCTTGCCCACGCCGGTGCCTGCTTCGACGATCAAATGCGTTTTATCAACGAGCGCCCTTTCAACGGCCCTGGCCATTTCCACCTGCTGGGGCCGGTGCTCGTAGGCCCTTTTCATGGCAAGGGCGATCATGCCGGACTCGCCGAAGATCTTGAGTGCGTTCATCAGGCCGTAGATTACCATGGGGGCGGGTGGGAAAGCAAATTGTAACTGCGATGCGCCTAATTTCAGCAATATTCAATAGTTCTTCCGGGATTTACGCTCAATCACCTATACCCACTGCCATCTGCAGAAGCATTCTCCTTGACCTTTCGTAGCCTATAGAGTACAATCGATTTATGATAGAGATCCGTAAGACCGAAGCGTTTGAGCGATGGTTTACGGGGCTGCGGGATCGGAGGGCGGTTGCCCGAATTAAATCCCGTATCGACCGATTGCAGCTCGGCCTTTTTGGCGATGTAAAGCCGGTGGGAGAAGGCGTATCGGAAATGAGGATCGATTACGGCCCCGGTTACCGGATTTATTTCGTACGGCGGGGCCGGGAAGTAGTGATACTCCTCGCGGGTGGTGATAAGCGCACGCAGACTCAGGATATTGAAAAAGCGCTTGAATTGGCGCGGACGCTGTAGTGGGAGGGCACCATGAAAAAAAGAAAGCTCAAAACGACGAAATGGGACGTAGTGGATTACCTCAAGACGGACGAAGACATGGCGGATTATCTTGAAGCAGCCATGGAGGATGGTCATCCAGCGGTTATTGCAACTGCCATTGGAAATATTGCCCGTGCAAAGGGAATGACGCAGGTCGCGCGCAAGGCTGGAATAGGCCGCGTCAGTCTTTACAAAGCGCTTTCACCGGAAGGCAATCCGGAATTTGCCACTGTGCTAAAGGTTGTGAAGGCGCTCGGTTTGCGTCTGCATGCTACAACCTCATGACGCATAGAATCTTCATTTTGTTGCAACAGAAAACTTGGCGGCATGTCCCTCCTGAATTCTGCACCCTCGGGAATTTGAACTGCAGTCCAGAGATTAGTAAGGAACATCCGCACAGATTCCCCGCGTCTGCAACGTATCGCACCGGCTGAAGCTCCCAGGGAGTGCCGGCCCGCCCCTTGTTCCGCTTTATCTCGTCGAAAAATTCAGTGATACTTTCCGCAGTAGGATAACGCTTTCTCCTGAAGCAGTAAAGTTACATTACTTTGAAACATATCAGCTTGCATTCCGTATTTGTTGACAGAACCTTCAAAAACCCCATCAAAAACCCCATCGTTGACATCGCCGTGAATTAAGAATATATTCCTCTTGAATATTGAAACCTACGTAGCATAATCATTGCTGAACTCGATAACACCGCAAATCCGGTATTATATAGGGGGCTCTTCAATAACAGATTTTCGGTATTAAACGAGAGGGGCTCGTGATCCCCTTGTTAGGCGTCACAAACCATGCAGTACGATCAAGTGACTTCAAAAAAAATGGGTCCTGCCTTCCGGGGGGACGAAAGCAAAGTGATCTTCTTCTTTCATGGCGGCGGATATGTGTTGGGTTCATGCGCCGATAGCTAACGTTTGCTTTTCCCAATGTCTTCTTTCCTCTTCCAACCTTTTTAACAATTTTCCCTGTACTGCCCGGTTTCTTCAGGGTTTTTGCCTGCTTTCTGTTGCACTAAGAAGCCTGTTGTGTTAGTATGGCACCCTGTATGAGAACGATTTTCACGCTCATGATCCTGGCCTTTTTCTCTTCCCATTCGAGCATCGGGGCGCAGGAGAAGGGACTGATTGTCAAGGGCGTCCGGTATTCGAGCTACGCGGCCTTCACTCGCGTTGTGTTCGAGGTCGAGGCAGCCGCGCCCTATGTCGTGACGAGGTCGCAGGACGGAAAAAGCCTCATGCTGGGCTCCTATGAAGGCCCCTTCGTGCTCAAGTCGCCGCTGCCGATGGTCCGTGACAGCGTCGTTGCCGGCATGGAACCTTGGGAAGAGGGAGGCAGGACCTACGCGGTGATCCGCCTCAACGCAACTGACGGAGAGGTGAAGGATTTCACACTTCGCAGCCCGGACCGGATCGTGCTTGACATTACGAAAGGCGCGGCTTCCGCGGTCGCAGCGCTTCCGGCGGAAGGGAAGATCGTGGTTGTGATCGATCCCGGCCACGGGGGGAAGGATACTGGCCTCTTGACCGGGCAGGGTCTGGAGAAGGCCTTCGACCTCGAGCTTGCGACGGCAATCGGAAAAATTTTGCGAAAAACCGAACGCATGAAGGTCATCCTGACCCGGGAGAAAGACCAGTCCCTCACGCTCGACGAACGGGCGGCCCTTGCCAACAGCGCCGCGGCATCGATTTTCGTGAGCATCCATGCCGCGCCGGGGGCGGAAGCGCGGGTCTATATCCAGGACATCACGGACGACGCGGGAGCGCAGGCGGCCCGGATACGGCCGGTGAGCGGCGATTTTCTCGGCTATGAAGCCGGGAGCGAGCAGCAGGAGATGGTGTGGGGCAAACAGCAGGCGGCCCATGCGCAGCAGAGTGGAGGGCTTGGCAGGAAGATCGCGCGCCAGCTCGCGGGCACGGACAGCGCGGAGCCGGTGCAGGCGCCGCTTGCGGGGCTTAAGGCCGTGGACGCCGCGGCCGTTCTGGTCGAGGTCGGCATGACCGGGGACCGGGCGCGCATGGCCGAGGTGATCGCCAGGGGGGTCGAGCAGTATGTCATGGACTCGCGATAGGGCAATACAGGACAACCGGTTCCTGCTTGTCGTCATTATCGGCGTTGTTTTTGTCGCCGCGGTGGGAGGATTGTTTTTGTGGACCCGCATGAATGCCCTGGATGCGGTGCAGAAACAGGCGGAGCAGGACACCGGCCCTTCCGCGCCGATACAGCCTGCCTTCCGCAACGAGCCCCTCAATGTGACGCTCTTCTACCCGCAGGACGGCATGCTCGCCTCCGGGACGGCCCCGGCAAAGCGGCAGCCCGATGCCCAGGCGCAGGCGCGGGAAACGCTTGCGGCCGTGTTTTCGGACCAGCGGGCCGCGCAGACCGCGGTTTTCCGGGACGTGAAACTGCGCGCGTTTTATCTCGATCCCTCTGGAACGGCGTATATCGACCTCACCGCCGGCCAGCAGACAGAGGTCCGGGCCTCGGCCTGGGAAGAGCAACTGGCCATATACGCCATGGTGAATACGCTCATGCAGAACTTCGAGGAGATCAGGCAGGTAGCGTTCCTCGTGGACGGCAGGGAGGTCCCGACGCTCGCGGGGCACATGGACTTGACGCGGAAATTCGGGAAGCGGATGGATCTCGTTAAACAATAGTCTCAAGTCTCAAGTTTCGAGTCTCAGGTTTCTAAAAATAGCAAGACACTGACCTAAAGCTTGAGACCTGAGACTTGAAACGGGTATTTCTCCCATGCAAAAAGCGATCGGCATATTCGATTCAGGCATCGGCGGGCTCACGGTCCTCAAGGAGATCGTGGCGAAACTGCCCGACGAGAACATCATTTACCTCGGCGATACGGCGCGCGTACCCTACGGCATCCGCTCGGCCGAGACGGTGACGCGCTACAGCTTTGAGAACACGCAGTTCCTGCTCACGCAGGAGATCAAGATGCTGGTCGTGGCCTGCAACACGGCTACGGCCGTCAGCCTCGAGGCGGTAAAGAAGGAATTTCCCCTGCCGGTGATCGGCGTGCTGGAACCGGGCGCGCGGGCCGCCGTCGCCGCCACGAAGACGCGAAAGGTCGGCGTAATCGGCACCGAGGCCACGATCGGAAGCGGCGCCTACGAGAAGGCTATCAACCGGCTCGCCCCCGGCGTGGAGGTGCACAGCCTGGCCTGCCCGCTCTTCGTCTCTCTCGCCGAGGAGGGATGGACGGACAACGACGTCGCGGAGCTCGTGGCGGAAAAATACCTCGCCCCGCTCCGGGGCAGGGGTATCGACACGCTGGTGCTCGGCTGCACGCACTACCCGCTGCTCAAGCAGGTGATCGGCAGGGCCGTTGGCCCGGAGATCACCCTGATCGATTCAGCCACGGAGACGGCAAAGGAAGTGTCCGGCGTGCTCGAAAAGCTCAGGTGGAGGGGAAACGGGAAAGGCGAGGGACTGAGGAAATTTTACGTGACCGATTCGCCCGCGCGCTTTGAAAAGATCGGCAAGAGGTTTCTCGGCGACTCGCTCCTCCGGGCGGAGCAGGTAAAGGTTGGAGGAGTGTAGCGCCGAAAATGCAGACTGGAAATTGAAGATTGAAAATTGAAAATTTGAAGCCGAAGGCATCGAGGTTGTTTCCATGAAACGGGAATGTGAGCAGACCAGACAGGCGTTTCCCAGCTATCTGCACGGTCATCTGTTCAGGATAAGCCGGACGAGGATTGAGCGTCACCTGCGGCAATGCGTCATGTGCCGGACCGAGTACGAGGCGCTCCGGCGCGTTGAAGAGACCCGTCAGATCCTGAGAGACATGGACGCGCCCGAAGGCGTTGTGGGCAAAATGAAGAAAGGCATCTTCGCCATCGGCAGGCTCAAGAAGATCGTCTACCGCCCCCTCTGGATCGCCGGGATCGTCTTGGCCGCCGCCGCCGTCTATTACTACCTTGTGACGCCGCGGCAGCTTGATCTGGAAATTGAAAACATCGTGAAGACCGCTCCGACGGTATCGGCACCGACCGCGATGCCTGCCGTCGTGCAACCACCTTCACCCGCGTCCCCGCTTGCCGCCGCGCCGCTCCCTGATCCGAAACCGCTGGTCGTCACCATCACGCCGGTAAACGATAATGCCGCGGTCAGCCGGATCAACGAAGTCATAAACGACTATGGTCAGCTACGGAAAATGACGTTCAGCGAAACGGTGAAAGAGTTGTCCGGCAGCCTGACCGCCAGGGAACTGCTCACGTTTTTCAACCGGATCGAACCGGAAGCGAAGGTCAGCTATAACCGCAAGCGTCTGTCATCATTCCCGGCGGCACGGCCGGTCCCCTTTGTCCTCAGGCTGAAGGCCGCTCCCAAGGCAGTTGAAAAACCACCGGCGGAGGACGCGACCCCTGCTCCGCCTGAGACGGCCGCTCCCGCACCGTCAGCTGCGCAATAACGGACCTGGCGTTTCCCGAAACGGCCGGCGCTTGAACCGAGGAACGATTACTGACGAGCATGCATAACCCATCTTACCAGGAAACCATCGATTACCTCTACGCGCTCCAGAAGCACGGGATCAAGCTTGCCCTTGCCAACAGTTTCCGGCTCATGGAGATCATGGGCAATCCAGAGGAGAAGTTCAGGACTGTCCATGTCGCGGGTACGAACGGCAAGGGCTCGACATCGGCGTTCATCGCGAGTATGCTTACGGCCGCGGGGTACCGGGTCGGACTCTACACCTCGCCTCATCTCGTGAGCTTTACGGAACGGATCAGGATCAACAGCGTCCCGATCCCGGAGGCGAAAGTCGTCGAGCTGGCGCAGCGGGTGCGGGACGGCTCTCGCGGGATCAACGCGGCTGATGGGTCCGGTCCGTTCAACCCGACGTTTTTTGAAGTGACGACGGCCATTGCCTTCTCCTATTTTGCCGAGGAGGGCGTAGACATCGCCGTGATAGAAACGGGTATGGGCGGCCGGCTTGACGCAACGAATGTGATCACGCCGCTCGTATCGATCATTACGAACATCGACCTTGAACATACGGAGTTTCTGGGAGACACGCTGGAGCGGATCGCGGCTGAAAAAGCGGGCATCATCAAGCCCGGCGTCCCGGTGGTCACGGGGGTAGTACAGCCGCAGGCGCTGGCCGTGATCGAACGGAAGGCAAAGGCCACGGACTCCCGCGTTTATCTGTTGTCAAAAAATTTTAAGCCCGCGAACGTCAAACCCGGCCGAAGTCAGCATTTCGATTATCAGGGAATAAAAACCTCCTATGACGCGTTGACGCTCAACATGCTCGGCCGCCACCAGGTGGACAACGCCTGCCATGCGCTTGCTGCAGTCGAGTGCCTGCGTGATGCCGGCGTGGCCGTCGATGAAACCGCGATCAGGCTCGGTCTTGCGCAGACCCGGTGGGAGGGCCGCATGGAGCGCGTGGCCGAGCGGCCCGACATCTATCTCGACGGCGCGCACAACCCGGCGTCGGCGCAACAGCTTGCCGCGACAATTCGCGACCTGAAGTCTTCCTACCGGAATCTGGTCCTCATCATCGGCATCCTCGGCGATAAGGACTTTCGGGGGATCGTGGGCGCCCTGGTCCCTCTTGCGGATCGCGTCGTGGTGACGAAGCCCCAGTATGCGCGCGCTCTCGATGTGCAGACGCTTGCCTCGGAGGTCCGGAAACTGCATGGCTCCGTTGTTTCCGCCGGGACTATCGGTGAGGCGATCGGCATGGCAAGGGACGGTGCGGCTCCCGACGACCTGATTCTGGCGACCGGCTCCCTCTACGTGGTCGGCGATGCACGGGCGCTCCTGGTCGCCGGCCCCGCCGGCGCGCTCACCTGCCTGAAGGGATGAATCGGAGGCAATGCGGAATGGAGAGCGCGGATTGCGGAATGAAATGCTGAAGGATGGAAAAGGGAAATAATGAAACGCCGTGCCGCAATCATATGTTTCGCGGTTCTTTTTGCCGGTTTCAGTGCCGGCCCGCCCGGTCACGCCCTGGCAGAGATGCTTCCGAAGAAGATCCCGGTGGCCGTAACGGCGGACAAGCTTGATTACGACCGGGCCACCGATGTCTACATCGCCTCGGGGCATGTGAAGATCGAGCAGGAAGACGTGAGGCTCGAGGCGGACAAGGTCGTCATGAACAACAAGACGGGCGTGGCCGTTGCCGAGGGGAAGGTGTACCTGCAGGACAAGGGCAACGTGGTCCATGCCGACAAGCTGCAGATAAACCTGAGCACACGCGAGGGGACCATAACCCGGGGTGAGATGTTCATGAAAAAGGACAATTATCACCTGAAGGGCGACGTCATAGAACGGCGTTCGGGACCCGTGTATCACGTGGAGCACGGTGAGTTTACTGCCTGCGATGAGCGGGACTGGGTCATCAAGGCCGACGAAATGAACATCGACATGGAGCGCTATGCCACCGGCAGGGGCGTGTCGTTCAATATGGCGGGCATACCGGTCTTCTATACCCCCTACTTCCTTTTCCCGGTGCGCAGGCAGAGCGGCCTCCTGATTCCCACGCCGGGTTACAGCACCAGCGACGGGTTCTTTATCGAGAACGCTTTTTTCTGGGCGATCTCGGACTACAAGGATATGACCATCTATTCCGATTACCGGGCGCGGATAGGCCACGGCACCGGCCTGGAATACCGGTACAACGGCTCCCGGGAATCCATGGGCCAGGTGAATACCAAGTTCTGGGACATGTACCATACGGGCGAGTCGCGGTGGGACTTCCGGTTTCAGCACGGTGAGGAGTTCGCCGAGGACCTTTCAGCCCGGGCGGATATCAACCTCGTCAGCGATGAAAACTACTACCACGATCTCGATAAAAAGCTCGAAATGCGGTCGAAGCCGTATATCGATTCGAATGCCTTCTACGTGGAGCGGTGGAACACGGCCGCGCTTTACCTTCTGGGTCAATATTCGACCGATCTCACCCGGACGAATGAAAAGACGGTGCAGAAACTGCCCGAAGTCAAGTACTCGATTTTTGAAGAACCCATCGCCGGCCCCATCCATCTGAACTTCGAGGGGTCGGCGACAAATTTTTACCGCCAGGAATCGGATGGCGCACGGCGCGTGGACTTCAATCCTCAGCTTGCCGCAGCTTTCGGCAGCGGCGGCCTGAGCTTTACTCCACGGGCCGGCCTGCGCGCAACGTTCTATGACCGGAGCACTGTCGGCCTGGAACCGACGGAGCGCAGGTTTTTTTACGCGGGCACGGACCTGAATGCCCGGATTTCGCGGGTGTACGGCTCAGACAGCGAGGCCGGAATCGGCCGGATCCGGCACTCGATCGAGCCCACCATTTCCTACACCTACATTCCCCATGTCGATCAGGGCAACATTCCCCAGTTCGATGCCATCGATGCCGTGTCGGCGCTGAACACGACGAGCTTTTCCATAATCAATCGTCTGACGGCGCGCTACCGTGAAACGAAGGATGCCAAATCATTCACGACGTTCGACTTCATGGTCTTCAGGGTCTCCCAGTCCTATGACCTGAACGTGGCGAGATTGGATTCCGATAACGCCCAGCCACGGTCCGTTGTTCTCGGAGAGCTGTACCTGAGGACGCCGAAGCTGTTCACCCTGTCCGCGAACGGGGCCTACAGCCCCTATACGCGCTCACTGGCATCGCACTCGGTGGGCGCCGGATACACCGGAGACAGGGTATCCGTGAATCTCACGGAGCAGTTTCTGCAGCAACCGGCGACGCAGTTTCTGATCGGCGGGCTGGGCTTAAAGCTCGGCAAATGGAATCTTGGCGGCCAATGGTGGCGCGATGTAGAGAACAAGAAAACGACCCAGGAGGAGTACCGGGCGCACTATGCTTCCCAGTGCTGGGGCATCGGGTTTACCTACGTCGTAAAGCCGGGGGAGACGCAGTTCGTGGCGATGCTGGACCTCAAAGGAATCGGCGGCAGGCAATACGCCGGGCAATAGCAGAGGGGCAATCATGGCGAATGAGATCATCGTTCTTATAACGGCGTCATCGCCGGACGAGGCGGCGAAGATCGGGGCGGCGCTCGTGAACGAGCATCTGGCCGCATGCGTGAATATCGTGCCGGAGATCCGCTCCCTGTTCTTCTGGGAGGGGAAGACCCGGGACGAGCGCGAGACGCTGCTTGTCGCGAAAAGCAGGCAGCCGCTCCTGGCGCAGCTGGTTTTGCGGGTAAAGGCGCTTCATTCCTATGCCGTGCCCGAAGTCATCGCACTTCCGGTTGTCGGAGGTTCGCAGGAGTACCTCGCCTGGTTGAACGATACAACGAAGGGAAACTGAGATTACGATGCAGGATGCGACCATACGCAAAAAACTCATGGCCATCTACCGGGCGCTTTATCGCGCTTACGGCCCCCAGCACTGGTGGCCGGGGGACACGCCGTTCGAGGTGATGGTGGGCGCCGTGCTCACGCAGAACACGGCATGGTCGAACGTGGAAAAGGCCATCGCCAACCTGAAACGGGAGCGGCTGCTGACGCCTGCGCGGCTGGAAGGCGTTCCCGCGGCGCGGCTGGCCCGGCTCATCAGGCCGAGCGGCTATTACAACATCAAGGCGAAACGCTTAAAGCATTTGCTTCGTTTTCTCCAGGAACGCTATTCCGGCAGTCTCAGAAAAATGTTTTCCGACGACCCCGGCTCCCTCAGAAGAAACCTGCTTTCGGTGAACGGGGTCGGGCAGGAAACGGCCGACTCGATTTTGCTCTATGCTGCGGGGCTGCCCTTTTTCGTCGTTGACGCCTATACCAACCGGATATTCAGCAGACACGGGCTCATTTCCCCTTCTTCTCAATACCACCAGGTACAGGAACTGATCATGCACAACCTCCGGCGCGATCCCCGCCTTTACAATGAATACCATGCACTGATCGTCCGGACGGCCAAGGAATACTGCAAAAAGCGGGCACCCCTGTGCAAGGAGTGCCCGCTCAGGCCATTTCTTCCATAATTCTTTGACGGCCGTCTTGATTCCGCACTATATATGGGCCATGCCATTCGCAAGCATACAACATGTTGTTATGAGTGGGCTATGACAGGAAGGAAGTGATCAAAGAATTGATTAGATCTTGACAATCGCGAGCGAATTATGTTAACTTTAAATCGTTTATGTGCTCTTTTTTGGAGGAATTGATGAGGGTAAGTAAGTCCAGAAAGCCCCAGAAAAAAGAGTATTTTACCTTTATGTTCCTGCCCGGCCCGAATGAACGGGTGCGCACGCTGAGCATTTCTAAATCGGCGCTCAAGACAGCCCTCCTCTCACTGGCAGCGGTCTTCGTCCTCTCTCTCTATCTCGTATACGAATACAACGATGCGAAAGACAAGGTCTGGGAACTGCAGTCCGTGCGTGAGGAATTGATGCAGCAAAAAGCGCAGGTGCAGGGCTTTGCGCTCAACATGCTGGACTACAAGCGCCAGATGTTCCTGTTGCGCGACCTTGATACCAAACTCCGCCGCGTCGTGAATCTTGGCCCCCGTGACCGCGCCAATCAGGTGCTCGGCGTCGGCGGCCCCGATGAACTGGGCCTCCAGAACCTGGCCGCTATGGGCGAGAAAAAACAGGCAGAGGCGTTAAAGGAAATGCATCAGGAGTTGACCCAGTTGCAGGGCGCAGCGTCACGGCAGGAAACCAGCCTCCAGATGCTGATTGAATATTTTGAAGACAAGCGTTCTCTCTATGCCTCCACTCCGTCGGCATGGCCTGTCAGGGGATGGATCACGTCCCCCTACGGCAACAGGACCTCGCCGTTCAGCGGCGTTCTTAAGTTCCACGAGGGCCTCGATATTGCGGCCCAAACCGGGACGCCGATCATGGCGCCTGCCGACGGTGTCGTGGTCAAGTCGGGCTTCAGCACGGGATACGGGAACATGGTTGAGATCAGCCATGGCTATGGCATTAAAACCGTGTACGCGCATAACTCCCGGCTGAATGTAAAAGCCGGACAGAGAATCAAGCGCGGCGATGTCATTGCCTATGTCGGCGATACCGGTTCCAGTACGGGACCGCACCTCCACTATGAAGTGCGTCTGAACGGATTGCCGGTTAATCCCATCAAATATATGAATTAGGAGGTCGTGCCGCGAAGACGCCCTCTTATCGATTTTGTACCTTCTCTTCTCTATGATACACCAATCCGTGGTTGGCCGGGAAAATGAGCATGGGGGACGTGAATTAAGCTCTTTCCCTTGGTGTTAAAACCGTTTTCCGTATACTGGTTCTTGAAGCGTCAGTGCCGGCAGCGGAAACAAGCAAGAAGGGGGTTCTTTTTATGTCAACGGGGAAAGTGAAGTGGTTCAACGAATCAAAGGGGTTCGGTTTTATCGAGCCGGACGGCGGAGGACGGGACGTGTTTGTTCACTATTCGGCGATCCAGGGCGAGGGCTACAAAACGCTCTCCGAGGGGCAGGCTGTCGAGTTCGACGTCATCCAGGGCGATAAAGGCCCCCAGGCATCCAATGTATTAAAGAGCACCTACACATAGTTGAAACCGGCGGCGAATCGCCGCCGGTTCCGGTTTGGACATCTGTTTAAGAGCCCCGAGGGAACCCCCATCTTCGGGTTTTTTATTTTGCCTTCACATCCGAACCCGTCCTAAAAAAAGGAGGGGCAGACGCCCCTCCTGATCGATCATATGCTTTTCCCCGGCGAAGTTTAGAACCGGACCTCGAAGGTGAGGTAGATGTCTGTCGCCTCTTCGACCGGCGCAAGCATCTGAGCATTTGCGGGGCTCAGCGCTAAATCAGATATTTTTTTCGGAGCGCCAACCCAGTTGTTGCTGCCGGTATAGTCGAATTTGTAAGCCTGATAACCCAGTTTGAAGAAGGCTTTTCCTTTCTTGGCGATGGGTTTGTTTTTAAGCTCCTGGATGACATAGACCTCATAGACGCTTCCCCTGGTCCCGAGCTTGCTTGTCCAGATGTCGTCTCCGGCCGGCACCATGCCGATCCAGTTTTTCGATCCCTGATTGTATTCGAGACCTATCTTCGTTCCTGTGGAATCGATGTCATACCGGCCGCCTACGTACACAGCGGTGCCCGTTTTGCTATCTACGGCGCCGCCGTTATCATACAGCAGTCCCGCAACGGGGATGGGACCAGTCGGTCCCGGTACCTCGAACATCTGGTCATTGGGATGGGTCATGCTCTGGGCGGCGGAAAAAAACAGGTTAAAACTGCTGACCTTGCCCATCACGACACCGCCGACCCAGTCAATGTCTCCCAGGTTATGCCTTACCGGCCCCGTCAACGCACTGCCGTCAGAAGGGGCATCGAAGATGTGCAAGCCTTTCTGGTACTGCACCTGTACGCGGAGAGCCTCCGTGTCATAAGGGGCTACCATAACGCCGACAAAGTCCGTGTCCTTGAGCGAGGAGCCGGTCGTCGTGACAAAGCCGCTGTCAAATCCTTTACCATAGCAGAGTTTTGCAAACGCTCCCGGCAATACCTCGATATCGGGAGCGTAGCCCACGGTGCCCCCATCGAACGCGAAGTCAACCAGGATACCCGGCGTGCCGGCGGTGCCGACCTTATCTATATTGCTCTTAATGTTGGTAGGAATGCCTCCGGTGGTCGGCCGTCTGCCGACGGAGAACCAGAGCGGCATCTGACCGATATTGCTCCAGGTGGCATAGGCGTAATCTACCCGCAGCGTGTTGTCCTGGGGTATATGGCCGATAGTTCCGTCATTCGGCCCCGTTGCCCTGTCCGAGAAAAAGGACCCGTCCGCCGGCGTTGATGTTTCGTGGCCCCATATTTTGTACATGATAAGACGTGCCTTGACCGCTACGTCCTCCAGGGCGCTGGCTTTCAGGTTCAAGCCGAAACGGTTCGTCATGAGGGCATCATTCTTTACGTCAAAACCCTTCGTTACAGCCGGCGCCGGGCCGCCAAGTTGCGCAGCCAACGCGTCCTGGAACTGATAATAGTCATGTACCGTACCGTTGAGGGAGTCGTACCGGAACTGGTAATCGCCCCCGATTTCAAGCCACTGAGCCTCTTCCGCCGCCGCGGCAATGCCTGCGGAAAGCAAAAGCGCCGAAAACGCAAGAACAAAAATATTTTTCATCATGTATCCTCCATTAAATATTTGTAATGATTCGCTTGTGAGAAAAAAAACGTCTAAAAGCTCCCGTCACCCCCCTTCCTTTGCGTCGCTTGGAACGTCAAGCATCGCAAACGCCGTCTTGATAGTTTAGAAGTTAATAACTATTGCAACTATTCGGGCAAAAAAAAGGGCTAAAACTGTATACCACCGGACTGTATACCACTGGTATGTTTTAGCCCTCTGTTTCTGTTACGGCTTTTTTCCTGGCGGCATGCTGTTCAAAAAGCACTTCTTTCATCAACGCGCATGCATCAATGACTTTCGGATTCGATACGCGATAATAGATGTTGACTCCCTCGCGCCGGGTCGTCAGGATGCCCTTGTGGCGCATAACCGCAAGGTGCTGGGATACATTCGCCTTTGATGCGCCGAGCGCGGAAACCAGCTCTGTTACGGTTCTTTCTTCGTTTCTCAGGGCATTGAGGATCTCTATTCGCTTGGGATTGGTGAGGGTCTTGCAGATCTCAGCCTGCATTTCAAATATCGCTTTGTCGGTTAGGATTGTTTTCATGTCTTCTTTTTTACCTGTTACAGTATGTTTTGTCAAGTAATTAATGGTGCTTGAACCATTGTTCTATTTTAGAGACACACGTTTGATTATTGGCGAAAACGCTGTATCAAACATTATATTGATACCATTTTTTAGAATTATTGAATTTGCAGGAAGGAGGCAGGAACAAGAAAAAAAATAGGTAGCGTAGCGGTCCCTGTTCTAACTATGGTTTTCACTCTGTACATCAGCTCCAGACCTCCAAGATTTATCGAAGGATGCTCGTAATCAACCGGGAGGGGCCTTTGTTGAGGAGGATTTATTTCCAGCATTTCACCACAAGTCAGGCGGAAGAGAATGAAGACTGTGCATTATCTCCCTTTTATCTGTGAAGCGCGGCTTCTGCACCGGAGCCGGTTTTTCGCGCTCCGGTATTTTTTACACGCCCGGCGAACCCCGCCGCCGATTATTTTCTTGAAATCTTGCGTAAAAATGATAATATAAAAAGTTGTCGAAATAATTTTGTCTTTCAGCGGAGAAAAGTCAGATGATCGGTACGCTTCTAAAAAAAATATTCGGCACCGCGAACGAGAGGGAACTGAAACGCATCCAGGTGCTGGTTGATAAAATCAACACGTTCGAGGAAGGGATATCCGGCCTCCCGGACGCGGGGCTCCGGGCCAAGACGGACGAGTTCAGGAAACGTCTGGAGGCCGGCGAGACGCTCGACGACCTCCTTCCCGAGGCCTTTGCGGTGGTGCGTGAGACATCGAAGCGGACCCTCGGCATGCGCCATTTCGATGCCCAGCTGATCGGCGGCATCGTGCTTCATTCAGGCAGGATCGCCGAAATGAAGACCGGTGAAGGAAAGACGCTGGTGGCGACGCTCCCGGTGTATCTCAACGCTTTGACGGGGAACGGCGTGCACGTGGTCACGGTGAACGACTACCTGGCCCGGCGCGACGCCCAGTGGATGGGGCCCGTGTATCAGTTCCTCGGCCTGACCGTCGGCGTCATCGTCCATGGCCTCACCGACGAAGAGCGTCAGGCGTCCTATGGCTCGGACGTTACCTACGGAACGAACAACGAGTTCGGCTTCGACTATCTGCGCGACAACATGAAGTTCGACCTCAAGGACTATGCCCAGCGCGAGCTGAACTATGCGATCGTCGACGAAGTGGATTCGATCCTGGTCGACGAGGCACGGACGCCGCTCATCATCTCCGGCCCCGCAGAAGAGTCAACCGACAAGTATTACAAGATCAACCGTATTATCCCCAGCCTCAAGAAGGAATCGGACTATACGATTGAAGAAAAGACCAAGACCGTGGCCCTTACCGAGGAAGGGAACATCAAGGTGGAGAAGATGCTCGGCGCGGGCAATCTGTACGACCCGTCAAACGTCGATCTCGTGCACCACGTGCACCAGGGCCTGAAAGCGCACACCCTCTTTCACCGCGATGTGGATTATGTGGTCAAGGACGACCAGGTTATGATCGTGGACGAGTTCACCGGCCGCCTCATGCCAGGCAGGCGGTGGAGCGACGGCCTGCACCAGGCCATCGAGGCCAAGGAAGGCGTCAAGATCGAAAATGAGAACCAGACCCTGGCGTCCATCACCTTCCAGAACTACTTCCGGCTCTACGGCAAGCTCGCGGGCATGACCGGCACGGCCGAGACCGAGGCCGCCGAGTTCGCGAAGATCTACAACCTGGACGTGGTCGTGATCCCCACCCACCGGCCCATGGTCCGACAGGACAATGCCGATTTCATCTACAAGACCGAACAGGCGAAGTTCAATGCCGCCATCGGCGAGATAGAGGCGCTCCACCAGAAGGGCCAGCCCGTGCTCGTCGGTACGATCTCGATCGTCAAGTCCGAGACCCTGGCGGCAATGCTCAAGAAAAAGGGCATCAGGCATACCGTTCTGAACGCCAAGTACCACGAGATGGAGGCCGAGATCGTTGCCCAGGCAGGCCGGTACCAGGCCGTGACGATCGCCACGAACATGGCCGGCCGCGGCACCGACATCGTGCTCGGCGGCAATCCCGAAGGACTGACGAGGCAGGCGCTGAAGGCGAAGGAGTTCAGCAAGGAAGAGTGGGACAAGACGCATGAACAGTTCAAGGCGATCTGTGCCGGCGAGAAAGAGAAAGTCATAGCCGCGGGCGGGCTCCACATCCTGGGCACCGAACGGCACGAATCGCGCCGGATCGACAACCAGCTCCGCGGCCGTTCGGGCCGCCAGGGAGACCCCGGCTCGTCGCGGTTCTACCTCTCGCTCGAAGACGACCTGCTCCGCATCTTCGGATCCGACCGCATCTCGGGCCTCATGGGCAAGCTCGGCATGGAGGAAGACGTACCCATCGAGCACCGCATGGTTTCGCGCGCAATCGAGAACGCACAGAAGAAGGTGGAGAACCACAACTTCGAGATCAGAAAGCACATCCTCGAATACGATGATGTGATGAACCAGCAGAGGAAGGTGATCTACGAACAGCGTCGCCAGATCCTGGCCGGGACGGACCTCAAGGACGAGGTGCTCGGCCTTGCCGAGGACATGCTCGACGGGATGACCGGCTTCTACTGTCCCGAGGATGCCTATGCCGAGACCTGGGACATCACCGGTCTTACCGACGCGCTGGCGTCCAAGTTTTCATACCGCATGACCGGCATCGACCCCCGGTCCCTGTCGCGCGAGGAATTCAGGGAGAGGCTCTGGGAGTCGATCAAGCAGAGTTACGAAGACAAGGAGAAAGAGATCGGTCCCGAGCTGATGCGCCACCTCGAAAAGGTCTTCATGCTCCAGGCCGTGGACCACCAGTGGAAGGACCACCTGCTGGCCATGGACCATTTGAAGGAAGGCATCGGGCTCCGCGGCTATGGACAGAAGGACCCGCTCATCGAGTACAAGAAGGAAGGCTTCGACATGTTCGAGGAGATGAAGCTCCGCATCGTCGAGACGACCGTTGAAAATCTTTTCCGTATCAAGGTCGCGGCCAGAGAACAGGGCCAGGAGATAGAACGCAAGCAGCGCCGCCAGATCGCGAACCTGAGCTTTGTCGGCGCCGGAGACGCGGCTGCGGCAAAGCCCGCCCCGGTGCATGCGGTACAGAAGGTGGGGCGGAACGATCCCTGCCCCTGCGGGAGCGGACTTAAGTACAAAAAGTGCCACGGGAAGTGATGCTGGATGTCCGTTTGCCTGCGTCGTGCATCCGGCACTCCTAAGGTAAAACTCAATGGGCGCCGGGAGACGGTGAACTGTCCAGGATTTCCCTGATTTTCCGGAGCAGCTTGTTCGAAGAGACCGGCTTGGAAACGAAGTGGAGCTCTTCGTCGAGGATGCCTTGCTGATTCACGACGTTCGCTGTGTACCCGCTGATAAAAAGCACCCTGATGTCGGGCCGTATTTTTTTAATCTCGTCGTACGCGGCCTTGCCCGATAATTTCGGCATGAGGACGTCGAGAACGAGCAGGTCCACGGTGTCTTTCTGATCCATGAACTTCTCGAGTGCGTCCTGCCCGTCCACGGCCGTAATCGGCGTATAGCCGGATTCGCGCAGCACCGACTGAATGATCCGCCTTACATCGTCATCGTCCTCGGCGACGAGGACCGTTTCCGAGCCGCGCACGGTCTTCACCGCTTCCTCTTCCTGAGGAATGATCGCGGCTTCAGCCTGTCTCAGCGGGAAAAGCGCCGTAAAGGTGGTGCCGCTGCCCGGGACGCTGTCAACCGCAATGTATCCGCCGTGCTGCTTGACGATGCCGTAGCAGATCGAAAGCCCGAGTCCCGTCCCTTTGCCTACCTCCTTGGTCGTGAAGAAGGGTTCGAAGATGTTTTTCATGGTCTCCCGGTCCATGCCGACACCGGTGTCGGTCACGCTGATTTCCGCGTACACCCCGGCGGCCCCGAATCCGTGGGTCCTGTGAAATTCCTCGTCAATGCGGGTCCGGCGGGTGCGGATGGTCAGCCGGCCGCCCTGCGGCATGGCGTCCCGTGCGTTCGTGGCGAAGTTCATCAGCACCTGCTCGATCTGGCCGCTGTCCGCAGTGACGATCAGGTCTTCCGGCGACAGCTGCGTCATCAGCTCGATGTCTTCGCCGATCAGCTTCGACAGAAAGCCCCCCACTCTGCGGATGACGTGATTGAGGTCGATGGGCGCGGGATGCACGATCTGTTTTCGGCTGAACGTGAGCAGGCCGCTCGTGAGGCGGGCGGCCCGGTCCGCAGCGGCGTCGATCTGGTCCACATAGGCGCGCAAAGGGTCGTTTTCCGGAATCCCGGCTTGCAGAAAGTATGTATAGTTGACGATGGCCGTGAGAATGTTGTTGAAGTCGTGGGCGATTCCGCCGGTCAGCCTGCCCACGGCCTCCATTTTCTGGGCATGGAGAAGCTGCCGCTCCAGGCCCCGCTGGGCCGACACATCGCGCAGGATGCCCCGGTACGCAACCACGCCCCCCGTTTCGTCGCGAACGGCCGTCGCGGTGATGACGGCGTCCAGCGGTTCGCCGCTTTTTTTCCGGAGTTTCACTTCATAATCCTTGACGAACCCCTGCCGTTCGACGATCTGTTTGAAGATCTCCCGGTCGCGCGGGTCAAGATAGAGGTCCCGCTTCACATCGAGCGAAAGGACCTCTTCCTTGGAAAAACGGCCGAACAGCTCCACCCCGGCCGGATTCATGTCGATGATCCGGCCGTCCGGCGTGTCGATGAAGACCACGTCCTTCGATTCCTCGAAGAGCGTCCGGTATTTTCTCTCCGACTCCCGGATCGCCTCCTCCGCCTGTTTTCGCCGGTCGACCATCGTATTGAACGCCAAGGCGAGCTTGCCGATCTCGTCCGTGGTCTCGACGGGGACACGTTCGACCTCGTTGCCCAGGCCGAGGGCGTTCACGCTCGCCGTAAGTTTCTCGAGAGGCAGCGTCGTCTGCCTCACTTTCCAGTAGACCAGAACGACGCTGGCCATGATGAAGATAAGGGAAATGACCGCGTTCCTCCCTATGATGGCCACAGTCTCCTTCCGCAGGGTCTCTTTTTCCAGCAGGATCCTCGCATATCCGATCCTCCGCAACACCGTCGGGCCGCCCCCGCGGTCGAAGTAGAGCGCTTCGTCCGCATTCGAGGGGCGCCTGATAATCACGGGTCTGACGAACTCGAAGGCGCCAACCGTCTCGGTCATAGTAACGGCATCGGTGTTTGACGCAAGTCGGCCGGCGGTCTTTTCGAACGCCGGCCCGGGAAACCGCGCGGCGGGGTCTTTGAGCACCGAGTACAGCGGGCGGAAATCGGCGTCGTAGACCTCGGCCATGACGACGTGTTGCTGGGTGATGATGCCCGTTGCCGCGCTTTCGAGCAGGTCAGTGTTTTCGGCGAACACCCCGACCCGCGAGTTTTCCGCCAGAAGACCCGCGAGCATCTCTCCCTTGCCGACAAGCTCTTCGCGGACCTTGTCGCGTTCGCGGACCACGGCGAACAGCGTGTAGGCCGTGAGTACGGCGATGATAATGACGATAAACGCGCTGAGCAGTTTGAGGGCCAGGCTTTCCTTCAGAGGAACGGTCATTCCGCGCATGGGTTCATTCGGCCTTCCTGATTACGTCGGGTGAGAAGCGCAATCCCATTTTTTCTGCCACTTTTCTGTTCAGGATGAGACGATAGGTTTTCGCGTACGGCCGCAGGGGACCTTTTGCGCCCGCTGACAGCGCCTTTACGATTTCTCCCGCCTGGACGCCCATGTCGAAAGGAAGCGTCTGCAGCGCCGCCACGGCGCCCATGTCCACGTACTTCCGGGAGAAGGATAAGAGCGGGATGTTGTTTTCAATGGAAAAGAGCAGGACATAGTCCACCAACTCGGGTGTAACTACGGTCGGGTCCGGCAGCATCCAGTAGACATCGATCTTTCCGAGCAGCTCGTCGAGGAGCCCGGGCGCCTCGCGGGCGTTCCGGACCGCCCGGACGACGAGCTCGATCCCCCGGCGGCGGGCCGCCTCCGACGCCTCGGCCACGTAGGGACCGGTGTTCCGGGGATCATACAGCACGCCGATCTTTTTGGCGCGGGGGAAGAGCTCGGACAGGGAGGCGAGATGTGCCTCGGGAGAGATATCCATGCTGACGCCCGAGATATTGTCCGGAAGACCGGCGGTATCGGACGGCATGACCATGAGGTGGATCACGTGAAGGCCTTGCAGGGACCGCACCTTGCGGAAGGCATTCGTTCCGACCGCGAGCATCGCGTCCGGCTTCGGGCCGCCATTCATAGCCCCATCATACCGCGGGGCTTTCGTTTCCTGCGCCGTGCATCCGCACGCGCTAAGAAAGCCCCGGACCGCGTCCTGGTAGGGCTTCACATCGGTATCCTTGACGATGTTCACGAGGTAGGCTTCAGCGGGGGCGGGGCCTGTGGGACCGGACAGGGCAAGAACGGCTGTCAGGGCGACGGCGATCCTATGAGAAAAGCATATCCACCGGAGAAAGATATCCATTGCATTGTCTGCCGTTACGGTTCATCCGTTCTATCGTGACGCAGGTCCTGGGCGAGCAGGGCGCCGACGGTGGAATCGAAATATGACTTTTTGCAGTCCAGGCCTTTTATGTCTCCATCGCGAACCAGCTTCAGATACTTGCACCCGCCAAAGCAGAGCGGGAGGTAGCTGCAGGCAAGACACTCCTCGTTCTTCCAGTCGTCGAGACCGAGGGTCCGGCCGTATTCCGTCACGCCGGACGCGACGGAGCCGACGGCGAGGCCCGGCCTGCCGATCAGCCCCGGGCATTTGTACAGGGTCCCGTCGTAATTGACGACGAAGGCGTCGCCAAGCTGCATCATGCAGGAGGAAGGCCTGAGCCGCTGCGTCCGATATCCCCGCTTCAGGATTTCCTCCCGCAAAAAGATGACCGCTTCGCTGATCCATGGTTCATTTGCGGAATTGCATCCGTCGTGAAAATCAGGCGGCGCGAACTCGCTGCTTTCGTTCACGACGGGGTCGAATTTGATCAGGGGAATCCCTGCAGGAGTGAGGCCGCGGTCCGCGAGATGATCGAGAAGGCGGGGAAACTCGCGGTAAGTGTCGCGCGTAAAATTGCCCCCCAGCGATACCTGGATCAGAGCGCATACGTCTCTGATGTTCCGCACGATCGCGTCGAAGGAGCCGGCGCCGGACTTGAAGGGCCTGAACCTGTCGTGGACCCCTTGCGGCCCGTCGAGCGTGACCTTCGCGGCTTTGAGGCCGAGGGGCGTCAGCCTCTTTACGACCGCGGGCGTCAGGAGCGTGCCGTTGGTCACCAGGGAGAAACTGTAATTGAGCCCCTTTTCTTTTGCCAGGGACCCGAGCTTTTTGGAAATGCGGACAATGCTGTCCGCGCTCAAGAGAGGTTCGCCGCCGTAGAAAGTGACCCGTATTTCTTCCTTGTTCGAAAAGTCGCTTCGTTGGACAAAATCGACAAACTGAAGCTCGGTTTCATCCGAAAGGTAGAATTTGCCTTTTCTTGTTCCCTCGAAACAGTATCTGCATGCGAGGTTGCAGTCGAGGTTCAGGACAACGAGGTATTCGAACGCTCTATTCCGGTCGTTCAGCTCCCGGATGAACGCAAGCATTTCCTGTTTTTCTTCCTCGTCACTATGAACGAGCAGACCTAGTTCGGAGAGGGTTTCTTTCTCCTCTTCCGGCAGGCTGCCGCTTTTGATCTCATCGATCAACCCTGACGGCACAAGGACCGCTGAGGCCCTTTTCGTGGAAAAAAGGACCAGTGATTCCTTGTCTGCCGCGGAGGGATAAATTTTGCTGTATCTCGATAATTTCATGGTCTCGTTTACGATGCTGTTATTTGGCTCTGACAAAATTGATGAACTCGTAAAAAGTCGGAGATAGCCTCTACGGTGTCATTCCGGCTTGTCCGGAATCGTCTCTTTTCAGTATGTTGTAAAGCGCTACGATTCCCGACAAGCGGGAATGACGACTTTTTACGAAACCATCAAAACTGAGGGAGAGCTCATCGCTCTCCCTCCCGGTGCATCCGATTACGACCGGAGCGGCAGAAATCCTGCGTAACAACAGAACCCGGTAGGTCCGGCCTTTTTGTCGATGCCCTTTTTTAAGATCGAAATGCGTTTTTTCATGTCCCTGCACCTCCTCCCGATATTCAATTTGGATCAATGATGCCGTATTTATTAAAACCGATATCGTATTCCGGCTTCAAGCCAGCGCCCGGGGTTTTTAAACTCCGCCAGGGGATATTGAGAGGCGTTAAAGATGTTATGGACGTCGGCAAAAGCCTCGAGCATTTGTTCATAACGAGAATAAATATTCCTTATGATATGAAGGTCAACAATGAAGGAATTGTATTTTCCGCCCGCAGAGGGATCTGAATTCCAATAAATATAGTGCGCCTTGAGCAGTGCCTTGAAAGATTTTTCATCGTCATATTGAAGGCCCAGGTCATAGGTCCGTTGCGGGATGTTCGGTATGGTCTCTCCCGTGTCCAGATCTCTTGTACTTACAAATGCCGCACCCGCGGAAAGAGCGGTATGAAAGACAGGCGCGGTTTTCATCTCGATTTCCATGCCCTGTTTTCTCGCTTTTCCCTTGTTTACCTGTTTAAAGGTTCCTGCGAGCGAGTCGATTTCATTGACAATGATGTCGCGCACGTCATTTCTGAATGCGGAAAGTTTCAGCCAGACATACTGGAGAGCGGCGGTCTCCGCTCCCAATTGGTACGACCAGACCTGTTCCATTTTCAAGCCGGGATTGGACACATGGAATAAGTTGTCTCCAAACGTAGCCCCAAGCGGCGGGTGACTGAAACCCCTTGCTGCATAGGCCCGCAGCAGGGTGGTCTCTGCGATTTTGTACGTCATTCCGAGGCTCGGACTCGTAAAATCCCCGCTCCGATTTGCATGGTCCTGGCGGATCCCCGGAGTTATGGAAATTTTTTCGAAGGACATGGTATCGTTGATGAAAAAAGCCAATTTTCTCTGCCCGTATTCGCCACCCGCAAGCGCATTCGCTTCCAGCATTTTGCCTTCGTAGTCCGTTCCGAGCACGACAGTATGCTGTTGCTGCTTCCAGGAGAGTTTTGCGCTCGAACCATAGCCATCGTCGTCATCCCTGCTGTTGGAAAGTCCGGCCCCGGAACTCGACTGTTTGCTAAGCATATTGCTGATCTGGTGCAACCGCCAGACAGAAACGTTTAATACGGTCTCTTTAGAGAAGGAAGTATTTATTGATAATGTCGATGTCAAGGTCTCCAGTTTATTCTGAATGAAAAAGTCCTGAGCGGGGTCAACAGGGTCATGAATTTCCACGACACCCCGGGAAAGCGCGCCGTACCCCAGGGTAAAGAGTGCGCTGGTTTTTCTTGTTATATCATACGTCAGTTTTGCATAGGCGTTCTTTCCCGAGAAATCATTGTGTGACCTGAACCCATCGGTCTGCAGCCTCCCGGCGCTTATGTAATAGCCCAGCCGGTCCTGTTTGCCCGAGGTCTCCGCTCTGAAGTCTCCGCTGTTTCTCTCCCCATAGGAGGCGGAGACGGTCCCGCCAACCCTGTCCCCGCTCCCTGTCTTGGTAATGATGTTGATTACGCCGCCCAGCGCCGAGCCCCAGGCCGAAGAAGCGGGACCTTTGATGATCTCTATTTTTTCTATGTTCTGCACGGGGAGAGATCCGAGTTCCGTGACATTACTGGTAAGATTGTTGAGAGGGATCCCGTCCATGAACACCGAAACATGCCGCAGGTTTTCGGAACCCTGAATGGCTGTTTGTGAAATACTGCCCGGACCTCCGGATATCAGCACCTGGAGGCCCGTGACCCCGATCAGGACGTCAGCGACCGTATGGGCGTTCATAAGCTTGATTTCTTCCGCCGTTATAACCGTGACGTTTTCCGCCACCTGGGAAAGGGGTTTCGGACTTCGGGTAGGGGATTCCACGAGCAGCTCTTTTTCCGTGAAATACATCAGGAGAAAGCGTTTTTCATCGTCCGGCTGGGCATGGACGGACCTCGTGCCGCAAAAAAATTGAAGCACGCATGCGATCAGCATTATGAAGAACATCGTGTTTTTTCTCATTGGCTTTTTGACTGATATACCTCGGGAAAGTCATCCATCCTACAGGGACGACGCTCTGTTCAGGTGGCAGTTGTCAGTATATCAAAAATTCACAGAGAGTACCAGATAACAATTTGCCGCGGATTCATAATTGATCAGCGTGGAACAAAATACGTTTTACATTTTCCCGGATAATCGATATAATGTCGCACACCAGGTATGGCGGAGTTGGGAGACCTATGCGGATCGCCGGTATACAGATAAGCGCTGGCCAGGATATCGAACGGAATATCCAGCGCGCCGTGGAAATGGCCGAAGTGGCGGCGGAAAAGAACGCCGGCATCATTTGCTACCCCGAATTGTTCCTCACGCCCTGGTTCCCCCGCCGGGAAGAAAAGTCGCTCATGTCCTGGGCGCAGGACGCCGCGGGCGAAGCCATCAACCGTTTCAAAATCCTTTCTGGAACTATCGGGTCAGTACTCATCGTACCCTTCTTCGAGTCTGCAAACGGAAAGTTCTATAACAGCGCAGCGATCATCGATGCGGGCAGGCTCATCGGCGTATACCGCAAGATGCACGTGCCGAACCTTCCGCTCTACCGCGAACAATTCTATTTCTCGCCCGGCGACGCCGGGTTCCCCGTGTTCGAGACATCGCGGGGCAGGATCGGCATCCAGATCTGCTGGGACAATTTATTCCCCGAGGGAGTGCGTATCCTGGCCTTGAAGGGCGCGGATATCATCTTCTCGCCCACCGCGGCATCGCTCAACACGCACGCCCTCTGGGAGCGCGCAATAACGGCGAACGCTTTTGCCAACAACCTCTTCATCTTCCGGGTGAATCGAGTGGGACGGGAGGAAGGCATCTCCTTTTACGGACGGAGTTTCTGCGCGGACCCCTGGGGTGAAATGGTCTCGGAATTGGCCGGCGGCAAAGAGGCGATTGTGATCGCCGATATCGACCTTGCCGAGCGAAAAGCCGCGGTCGAAACCTGGGGGTTTCTCAAACACCGCAGACCAGGGGAGTATGGGGAACTGGCAAAGCAGTAACGGCACTGAATGGGGGTGCATCCCGGGTCCTGTTCTCTTGAGGGGCGGGAGGCCTCCTCGTAATTCAGGACCGGTGGAGGGACGCGAGGCTGGCTTGTGCAGGCGTGGAGGTTGAAAGAAAAGAAAAAAGCAGGCCATGGGTTACCAGGGCCTGCTTAAATGGGTTTGCTTCGGCTTAGAGCTTTACGACGTTGGCTGCCTTGGGGCCTTTGGGTGAGTCGACAACGTCGAACTGCACCTGCTGGCCTTCAGCCAGCGACTTGAAGCCGCTGTCCTGAATGTCTCCAAAGTGAACGAACACATCTCCGCCTTTTTCACGGGTAATGAATCCAAAACCTTTGGAATCATTGAACCACTTTACGGTACCGTTTTCCATGGTGAGCTACCTCCTTCTTGTGAATTGAAGCTGACGGAAATGTGCGACAAAAAAACCGCAAAGCGAAAAGTCTTTGCGGTCCTGCGTACAAAAAACTTCCGGAACTTCTGGTGCCTATAGTGCCACTTCAGCGATCATAAGTCAAGCTTTATTATTAATTATTTTCACGGTTCCCTGACGACGAAGAACTGGCATCGATTTCCCCGCGGGACACCATATCGACGCACATAAGGGGGCAAGGTCATGAAGGCCATGGTGCTGAAGAATATTACGGACCTTGCTCATAACAGGTCCCCCCTCGAACTCGTTGATCTGCCTGTCCCGGTCCCCCGTGAACGCGAAATTCTCGTGAGGGTCTCGGTCTGCGGAGTGTGCCACACCGAACTGGATGAGATCGAGGGCAGGACGCCGCCAGCGAAGATTCCGGTCATTCCGGGGCATCAGATAGTCGGGCGCGTCGATCGATCCGGGAGCGGGGCGGGCAAATTCAGAGTCGGAGAGCGCGTCGGTATAGCATGGATACATTCAGCCTGCGGCTCGTGCGCCTTTTGCCGAAACAATCAGGAGAACCTCTGTGATGATTTCGAAGCCACGGGCAGGGATGTTGACGGCGGATACGCCGAGTACGCCATCGTCCCGGAAGCGTTCGCGTACGCAATACCGGCGGTGTTTTCCGATGCGGAGGCGGCGCCGCTTTTATGCGCCGGCGCAATCGGCTACCGTTCTCTTCGTCTGGCAAACATGATGAACGGCGATGCGCTCGGGCTCACGGGTTTCGGGGCCTCGGCGCATCTGGTTCTCAAGATGGCGCGGCACAGGTATCCGGACTCAAAGGTCTTCGTCTTCTCCCGCACGGAAGGAGAGCGGACGTTTGCAAGGGAGCTCGGCGCTGCCTGGGCGGGCGCTCCTGAAGAGGAATCCCCGGAAAAGCTGAACGCGATCATCGACACGACCCCCGCGTGGCTGACGGTTGTCGAGGCCATGAAAAACATTGAAAAAGGCGGACGGCTCGTGATCAACGCGATCCGGAAAGAGGAAGGGGACAAGAAGGCGCTGCGCCTGCTCGACTATTCCCGCGACCTCTGGATGGAAAAGGAGATAAAGAGCGTGGCGAACCTCACGCGGAAGGATGTCGAAGAGTTTTTGAAAATGGCCGCAGAAATCCCGATCAGGCCGGAGGTGCAGGAGTACCCTCTCGAAGACGCGAACAGGGCGCTTCTCGAACTCAAGGAACGGAAGATCCGCGGGGCGAAGGTGCTCAAGATCGGATAAGACCCGCTTCTTTCCCGGCCTATCGCCCTGCCGGGCACACTCTTGCCCTATGAAGTCACCCTTCATCCTGACATTGAAGACGACGGCTATTGATAGAATGTCCTTAATGAGGTATATTGTGGAACAACACGAGGACAGCGGCACTATCGGTGGGTGATCTCAACGCAACGGGTGCAGGAACGTCCCGCCTGGGGTTGCAGGTTTCAAAATAATACTGTGCAAAGAAGGCAGCGGCTCTCTTATGGAAACAGCCCGATTACGCGCTCTTTATAAAAAAATACGGAAGTTTTTGACCGACCCGCGAGAGCTTTTTCTCGTGGTTTCCATCGAGGCTCAAGCGCTCTTCGTCTGCGAGAACGAAACCATAGTCGAGCGATACGACGCCTCCACGTCCCGATTTGGCAACGGCAATCGGGAGAACTCGCTCAAAACGCCGCTCGGCATTCATCGATTAAAGGAGAAGTTCGGAGCAGGCGCGCCCGCGGGCCGCGTTTTCAGAGACCGCGAGGATACGGGCGAAGACTGGGACCACAGTCTGAACGGAGATAATCTGATCCTGACCCGCATTCTGCGGCTCGAAGGCCTTGAGGAGGGGATCAACAAGGGCGCAGGCGTGGATTCCTATGAGCGTTACATCTATATCCACGGCACCGGCCGGGAGGACCAGATCGGCACTCCCCTGTCGCACGGGTGTGTGTGCCTGCGCAATCTCGACGTCATTCGTTTATTCGACATAGTCAAAGAAGGCACGCTCGTGTACATCGATCCTCCAGCCATCGTTATCAAAGAACGCCAGTGCCGCAGCGTCCATTTTACCGGTGTTTTCGGCAGCGGCATGAGCGCGCTCGCGCAGTACCTGCGCTTTCAGGGGATCACGGTCTCGGGTTCCGATCGTTTTCATGCAAGCGAGGATACCGCCTCCATCCGAAGGTCGCTTGAAGGGCTTGGGTGCGCCATCGTCCAGCAGGACGGTTCCGGTATCAGCGCGGATACCGATATCGTCTGCGTTTCAACGGCAATAGAAGATACGAATCCCGATATCGCTGCTGCGCGCAGCCGCGGTATT
>JAXIPA010000050.1:0-2312 GCA_045403145.1 Nitrospirota bacterium
GATTGCAGGCATCTCCAAGGAAGACGACATCCTCTTGCACCGCGGTAATCCGAGGTGCGCGCGCCAGCGATCCGACAGGAAGGACCAGGATGCCGCCGTCACTGACGGCATCTACAGGCATGGATGCCCTGACCCACGCGGTTGAAGCCTATGTGTCGACCATCGCAACTCCCGTGACCGACGCCTGCGCGCTCAAGGCCATTGAGCTTGTGGCAAAGAACCTGCGCGCGGCCGTGGCGAACGGAGGCGACATGAGCGCCCGGGACAACATGGCTTATGCAGAATATCTTGCCGGCATGGCCTTTAACAATGCGAGTCTGGGCCATGTCCACGCCATGGCGCACCAGCTCGACGGGTTCTATGATCTTCCCCACGGGGTATGCAATGCCATCCTGCTGCCGCACGTGGAGCGCTTCAACATGATCGCCAAGATGGACCGCTTCGCGGATACAGCGAAGGCCATGGGCGAGATCGTGGAAGGGCTTTCTGTCCGGGCCGCGGCGGAAAAGGCGATCGAGGCCATCAAGACCTTGTCGAAGGACATCGGCATCCCGTCCGGTCTGTCAGAGCTGGGCGTGAAGGAAAAGGACTTAAGGATCATGGCCGAGAACGCCCAGAAAGACGCCTGCGGCCTGACGAACCCCCGGTGCCCGTCGCTCGAGGACGTGATCAATATCTACAAGGCAGCGGCGTAAAAGACAACCCATCGGACCCGCCCCTGCAGGCCGGGGCGGGTTCTGGTATAATGAGATTCATCTCACCTGTTACACAACGTTCTTAATTTGAATCTTAACTGTTTGGGACTTTAGTCTTCGCTGTCATTCCGGCTTGCCCGGAATCGTTTCTTTTTATAATGAGATTTAACGACGATTCCCGACGAGCGGGAATGACGTCAAAGGAGACAACCTTTTTTTCAACCTCACAGCAGAGGAGACAGGAGGAAAAATGGACAAGATTTTGCGAATCGATGTGGGGGCCGAAGGAGGTCCGAAGGCCAAGGAAACGCCGATCGGCGAGTATGCGGGGCTCGGGGGCAGGGCAATGACCTCGGCGATCGTCTCGAAGGAAGTGCCGCCCCTCTGCCATCCGCTGGGCGCGGAGAACAAGCTGGTGATAGCGCCGGGGCTCCTGAGCGGGACAGCGGGCGCCCAGTCGGGCCGGATCTCCGTGGGCGGTAAGAGCCCGCTTACCGGGGGCATCAAGGAGGCAAACTCCGGGGGACAGGCTTCCCAGGTCATTGCAAAGCTCGGCTACGGCGCCATCGTGCTCGAAGGGAAACCGGCGAGCGACGACCTCTACAAGGTCTTCATCAATAAGGACGGGGTCAAGATCACGAAGGACAACAGCCTCAAGATGCTCACGAATTACGATCTGATCGAGAAGATGAAGAAGGAGTACGGCGACAAGATGTGCTGCATTTCTATCGGACCTGCCGGTGAAATGAAGATGGCTTCCGCCACCGTCGCCTTTACAGATATGGAGCTTCGGCCGACCCGCCACGCCGGACGCGGAGGCTTGGGCGCGGTCATGGGCGCCAAGAACATCAAGGTCATCGTCCTCGATTCCACCGGCATGCCGGTACGGCCGCCGAAGGATCCGGAAAAGTTTCAGGACGCCAACAAGCGGTTCGTCGAAGGCTTGAGGAGGCATCCGGTCACCGGCCAGGGACTTCCGGCCTTCGGCACGAACGTCCTGACGAACATCCTGAACGAAGTGGGCGGCTACCCCACCTATAACTTCAAGCAGGGGCGTTTCGACGGCGCATCCAAGATCAGCGGAGAAACGCTGGCGGAAACCGAGAAGCAGCGCGGGGCGAACCCGACCCACGGATGCCACCGCGGCTGCGTCATCCAGTGCTCCGGCACCTACAACGACAAGGACGGTCATTACCTGACCAAGCAGCCCGAATACGAGACCATATGGGCCCACGGCGGGAACTGCGGCATCAGCGATATGGACAAGATCGCCATGATGGATTTCCTGGATGACAACTACGGCGTTGATACGATCGAGTTGGGAGCGACGATCGCGGTTGCCATGGAGGCGGGTCTCGCCAAGTTCGGCGACGCGGACGCGGCGATCAATTTCATACACGAGGTCGGCAAGGGCACGCACCTTGGCAGGATCCTCGGCGGCGGCGCCGCCATGACGGGCAAGGCCTTCGGCGTCGAACGGGTGCCGGTGGTGAAAGGACAGGCAATGCCGGCCTACGATCCCCGCGCGGTCCAGGGCATCGGCGTCACCTACGCGACGAGCCCCATGGGCGCGGACCACACCGCGGGATACGCAGTTGCCCAGAACGTTCTGAAGGT
>JAXIPA010000259.1:0-9596 GCA_045403145.1 Nitrospirota bacterium
CTTGTCGCACCTCCTCATATTCCACGGCAGAAAGATCTGCCAGGCCAAAAAGCCCCGTCACGCCGAATGCGTCCTCTTCGATATCTGCCCGTCTAACAGCATCTGACCCGCCGCGCGCGAAGGGGGTGGCCCCGGGGTAGAAATTATATTGTTTTCGGGCCGCCTTCTATGATAAAATGGCGTTATTCTTATTTGTCCTTGCCGTAGCGAATTCATTCATACTCACTTCATCCCACCTCACTTAAAATCCTTGCAGAGAGGACGAATCCATGAAGAACCGCATCCTTCAGCTGCTGTACCTTCTTGCCGCTATCGGCTCCGCGCTTCTGATGATGGGGGGAGCCGACCAGACGGGCAGCGCACAAATGACCAGCAGCCAAACGGCAAGCGCCGCGACCGGTACGGTGAAAAGCCACGCAACCGGCACGATGTCCAGCTCGGTGACGCATACCGTGAAAAGCGCCGTGACGAACACCGGAAAAAACGGCAGGACGGGCATCGAAAAAAGCAAAAACGTCACCCTGTCTCCGTATGCCGAGGAATTAGCGAGGACCATCAACTTCGACCGGAAGGTGCTTGTGATGGTGAAGGAAGCGTCCCGGGAACGCATCCACCGTTTGATCGGCTACGATGAGAACGGCTACCAGATCATAGCGCCCGGCATCGCGGTGCCGGTGCCCGAGGACAAGGCTGAGGGTATCACGGACTCTCTCCGCCGGAAACTGCTCCCTTTTAAGTACATGGTTTTTATCGTAGAGATGAACGCCGGCCTCAAGACCGACACGATCGGCGTTCTGAAGGGCACGGACCAGTATGAGATCCTCCGGGTCATGCATACGAACGGGGACGACTATGACATCTCCAATCAGGACATTATCGACCGGCTGAAGGAGTGGGAAAAGTGCTGCGCCTTCGACATCATCGGCGCTGAGAACGACTGGGTGGAGATCGAGTTCAAAACGCTGCCCAAGGACCTGAATGCCTTTGCCGAGGAAGTGTATGAATTCAGCCCTGATGCCGTTGATCAGGGCTGGGGCAGCGTGGACGGTTTGGTAAAAGAGATAAAGAAGACGAACCGTTTGTTCCTGTGGTGGGACTGACGAGACGGCGAATGCGGGGACGAAACCGGTGAGAGTATCCCGCCGCGGCAATCGAAGATAAAAAAAAGCAGGCGGAATTTTCCGCCTGCTTAAGAACCAGTTACAGCATTCAAGATAACTTTGTTGCCCGCCGTGGAATAATAAATGGGCGGTATACGGGAAACTACTTTGTTGCCGGTGCTGCAGGTGCTGCCGGTGCCGAAGTCGCAGGTGCTGCCGGGGCGGCTGCCTCTTCCTTCTTCACAGCCTTCTTTTTCTTCTTTGCGGCCTTCTTCTTTGCCGGGGCCTTCTCTTCCATCTTCTTCTCAGGTGCCGCCGCCGGAGCCGTTCCGTGCTCCTGCGCGAATGCAACGCCGAGGGTCAGGGCAAATGCCATTGCCGTAAACAAAGCGATGATCTTTTTCATTAGGTTTCACCTCCCTTCCTTGAATAAGTTCGCTGAATTTACCAGAATCGGCCTCTGTTGTCAAGAGCAATCAGGCCCTATAGCCATAGTCTGAACGCGCAGCCTCAACACGGTTTATCCTTAACCCGCGCTAAACGGTCATTTCTTGACAAAGAGGCCGGTTTCCGTTAGATTGCATCTACCGGTAAAAATTCGGGTTTACGCATGTTCGGGCATGGTTGGCAAATTGTCACTCAGGCGATTAAAAGGTTATCGGGCATATGTGCTTGCGGGCATCCTTGCGGTCATTACGCTCATCCACTACGTTGCGGGGGGGGCGCAGGCCGGCATGCTCCACGGCTTGCTCGGACATCTCTATATCGTGCCGATCATCATCGGCGCGTACTGGTACGGGATCAAGGGCGGGGTGTCACTGTCCATTGCCTCGGCGGTGCTCTTCTCTCCTCACCTTTTTCTGCATTGGGCCGATCCTTTTCTGGATATTTACAATTACATCGAGCTGTTTCTTTTTTTCCTGATCGGCGGCGTCACCGGCGTTCTGAGCCAGATGGAACGCAACCAGCGCATGCGGCACGAAGAGGCCCTGCGGCGGCTCGATGAGTCCCACCGCAAGCTCCGGGAGCAGACGGACGTCCTGTTTCAGACCGAGGAGCAGCTCCGGCGCGCCGACCGGCTGTCCGCGCTCGGGGAGTTGTCCGCGGGCATGGCGCACGAGATCCGCAATCCGCTGGGGTCGATCAAGGGCGCCGTCGAGATCCTGAAGGACGATTATTCGCCCGAGGAAGCTAAGTATGAGTTCATCGAGATCCTGCTCAAGGAGACGGACCGGCTGAACCGCATCGTCCAGGACTTCCTCGGCTTTGCGCGGCCCAAGCTGCCGGAATTTCAGCCGGCGGACGTGAACGAGGCCATAGAGTCCGTCCTCACCCTCACGGCCCATGAGGCGAGGAACTCCGGCATTACGGTCCGGAAGCGGCTCGACCCGTCCATCGGGAAGCGCAGCGTTGATGCGGGGCTCTTGAACCAGGCGTTCCTGAACCTCATTCTGAACGCTATTCAGGCCATGCCCGGAGGCGGCGTGCTGACCGTCGAAAGCGGCATCCGGGATGACCGGTTGGAAATAAAAATATCCGACACCGGCGGCGGGATCCCGGAAGAAAACCGCAAGAAGCTTTTCAGCCCCTTCTTCACGACCAAGAAGAACGGCACCGGCTTGGGGCTTGCAATCGTCTACCGGATCATTGAAAATCACCGGGGCAGCATCGATGTCGAGAGTGAGCCGGGCAAGGGCGCGACGTTCACGGTGAAGATACCGATTGGATAAAGGCGATTTGCCGCGAAGGCACAGCCTGCACTTGCGTAAACGCGGCCATAAGCGAGGAACGCGAAGAAAATCTAAATAAAGGTTTGGACGCAGATAAGCGCGGAAAAATCGGATTTAAACTTGAAGGCAGGTACTTTTATTAAATTCAAAAGCTTTTATATCTGCGTTCATCTGCGAAAGTCTGGGTCCGCTGTTTTTGGTTTCCTCTGCGTCCTCTGCGGTGAAAATTCTTATGAAAAAATCCTCCATTCTCCTCATCGACGATGACGACAGCCTCCGCCGGGTGATCGAGTTCAGCCTGACCGAGGCCGGTTACCGGGTCCAGACCGCGGCGAGCGGCGAGGAAGGCCTGCGGCTGTTCGAGAAGGACCCCTTCGACGCCGTGATTACGGACATCACCATGCCGGGCATGAGCGGCATGGAGGTCCTGGAGAAGGTCCGTGCGCGCGACGCTGTCTTGCCGGTGATCATGATCACCGCCTACGGCACGATCGAGAGCGCCGTCTCCGCCATGAAGCAGGGCGCCTTCGACTACATCACCAAACCCTTCAACCGCGACGAGCTCCGGATGACGCTCGACAAGGCGCTCAGGATGCGGCATCTTGAACGGGAGAACGCGGAACTCCGGGCCGTGGTCGCGGACCGTTACCGTTTCGATCACATCATCGGGAGTAGCGACAAGATCAAAGAGGTGCTCGACATGGCCGGCCGGGTTGCCGGGAGCGACGCCACGGTGCTGATTACCGGCGAGCGGGGCACCGGCAAGGAACTCCTGGCTAGGGGTATCCACTACAACAGCAAACGTGCGGACGGACCCTTCGTCGCCGTGAACTGTGCGGCCATCCCCGAGACTCTTATTGAGAGCGAGCTGTTCGGCCACGTTAAGGGCGCTTTTACCGGAGCGGTAAAAGACAAAGAAGGGAAATTCGAGCTTGCCGACGGCGGAACGATCCTGTTGGATGAGATTGGCGACCTTCGCATCGACCTCCAGGCCAAGATACTCCGGGTCCTGCAGGAGCGCCAAGTTGACCGGGTCGGTGGCACACAGTCCGTTCCCGTGGACGTCCGGGTCATTGCCTCCACGAACAGAGACATCGACCAGGCCATCAAGGAAGGCAAGTTCCGAGATGACCTTTATGATCGCATCAATGTCGTCGGTCTGCGGATGCCCCCGCTCAGGGAACGCAGGGATGATATTTCGCTGCTCGTGGCCCATTTTATGAAGAAGTTCAATAAGGACGCAACGGTCGTTGTGGATCCGGAAGCGATGAACGTCATTCTGTCCTACGGGTGGCCGGGAAATGTGCGGGAGCTGGAAAGCGTCATCGAACGGGCGTCCGTGCTCAGGCGCGGGAACGTCATCACCCTTGCCGATCTGCCGGACAAGCTGAAGAAGGAAAAAACAGGCATCGAAGACATCATTCTGAACCTGCCCGAAGAGGGAATAGCGCTCGAAGACCTGGAGAAAAGCCTCATCATCAAGGCGCTTGAAAAGCACAAAAACAACCAGACCCGCGCCGCCGAATATCTCGGCATCACGAGGCCGACGCTCATCTACCGGATGGAGAAGTACGGATTGAAATAAAATAGAGGGGACCGGATGCGGCGTAGAAAAGGAAAAAAGTCTTTTCCCCATTTTCGAAATGGTGTATTATAGTTATTATTTTACGCAACTATATGGCAAAGGAGGAATACATGGCAAAAACGACACTCAAAGTACAGGGAATGACCTGCAATCACTGCGTGATGCGGGTTGCAAAGGCGCTCAAAGCGGTGCCCGGCGTGTCTGACGCGCAGGTGGACCTCTCGAAGGCCGAGGCGGTGATCACCTATGATGATGCCAAAGTGGCCCTTGATAAGCTGTCCCTCGCCGTCGTGGAAGCGGGATATAAGGTCGAATAGGAAACCGCATACGGCCGGCAGCGGTAACGAAAAACCCTTCGATGATCATCAACCGATGACGCGAAGGGTTTTTTTTGGACGCTCTTGACCCGTGGTCGGTAATCCCGCACGGTCCCGTCAAAGTCGCACATAAATATGCGTGAAAAGATGATTGTTATTGCACCGTTGCATTGAACAATGACACAACCCTGGCAATCCCCTCTTGACAGCTTGACAACCTGCGTGCCCGTCAGTATAATTCCACCGTGTTGCAAGCACCGGTCTTTAATCTAAATCTGTAACTACGGAGGACTTTATGGCCAAGACTCTGCGGGATCTGATGCCGGCAAATGCGAGGAAAAAACTGGGGAGCGCTGCCAATCTGAATGTTCTGTCTTCCCATGATGTTTTCCGGGTGCTGAAGGAAGACAAGGTCATCATCATGGCGTGCAATACCAGGATCAAGCACGTGATCCCCGGGATCATGCGCGCGGCCCAGGACCTGGACGCCGTCGTCTGCTATGAGCTCGCCAAGAGCGAGAGCGATTTGAAAGGCGGCTACACCGGGATGACACCTGCACAGTATGCAGACGTTGTATTCGCCTATGCCGAAGCCGTGAAGCTCACGAAGCCTTTTTTCATCCACGGCGACCATGTGACGACTAAGAGCCCGGACCCGGCTGTGGTCGGCCAGTCCCGCGACCTGGTCAAGGCACAGCTTGAGGCGGGATACACCTCGGTGGCCATAGACGCTTCGTTCAACGAAACGCACGACAACATCAAGGTCAGCTCCGAGCTGGGGCGCCTGGTACTCGATGCGGGAGCGGGGCTCGAGGCGGAAGTCGGTGAGATCAAGGCAATCAAGGAAGGCGGCGAGATCACGACTGTCGAAGAGGCAGTGGAGTTCATCGAAGGCATGGAAAAGGCCGGCGTTCACGCCGATCTCCTGGCCACGAATAACGGCTCCAAGCACGGCAACTACAAGCCAGGCGAAGAAGTCCACATCGAACTCAAACGGACGGGCGATATTTACAACGCGATCAAGAAGTGGGGTGTTTGCATCGCGCAGCACGGAATCACCGGCACGCCGCTCGACCTCGTGGGCCAGTTCGCGGATTACGGCATCCGCAAGGGCAACGTGGGCACGAACTGGCAGAACATCGCGCACGACGGGCTGCCGGCGGACCTCATGAACGCCATGAGAGAGTGGGCGAAAAAAGAGAATAAGGACATCAAGTTCGCGACCAGGCAATTCCTCTCCGATATCAACTCGATCTCCCGGGAGTACGTGAAGAAGATCGAGGAGACGTCGTACAAGTCTGCAACGGAGTTCATAACCGCGTTTCGCGCCAAAGGGACGGCATCGCTGGTGGAAAAACGGCTGTTGAATAAATAGTGATGAAGTCGTAAAAAAACGGAGATAGCCCTCTAATGTCATTCCGGCTTGTCCGGAATCCTTCCTTCAGCGTGCCATAACGGCACGACGATTCCCGACAAGCGGGAATGACGATTTATTACGGAACCATCAAATATGCGTTTAGGCAACTACTCAAGTCAAAAAAGACATGAGTAGCTGCGTTTTTTGAGTCACTCCCCGGAACTGAAAGGCGGCGCATGGACCAACCATCGATCTGGAAGGTCATTTTCGTAAAAAAATTCAGGCGGCAGCTTCCCCTGGACATCGAACACAGCTCGCCGCTTGCGCTCCGTGAGATCATTCTCGACGTCCGCACCCCCTCCCGTATCCTCGACCAGATCGCGCAGGTCTACTGCGATGACGGGGAAATTCTTCGCGACCTCGTTCGCTGCCCCAACCTGGACGAGACAACCCTGGCGTTTATCGCCCTGACGGGCTCGGATGAGATGAGGGGCTTCATTGCCAATACGCGCGTCGTGGAGGTCGTACTCGGAGAGGGGCCCGAGGGCGGGGGTGAGGCGCCGGGCGAGAAGAAAAAGCTCAACATTCAGCAGATGATCCAGAAAATGAGCCCCGCTCAGAAAACCAAGCTCGCCCTCTCGGGGGCCAAGGAAGCCCGGGGCCTGCTTATCCGCGAATCGAGCAAGATGATCGCGCTGGCGGTGCTGGACAATCCGCGGATCACCGGTAGTGAAGTAGAGTTTTTCGCGAAATCGACGAACCTGAGCGAGGACGTGCTTCGAAGGATAGGGAACAACTCCGAGTGGTCCAAGAAAAACGCAATCGTCTCCGCCCTGGTGAACAATCCGAAGACTCCGGTCGGGATATCGCTCAATTTCATCAACAGACTCGCCGACCGGGACCTCGGCATCCTCGAGAAGAGCCGCAACATCCCCGCGCCTGTAAGGATAGCGGCGAGAAACCATCTCATCAAGAAAAAGCTGGGTAAAGGATAGGTTCCGGCACTGCGTTCTCTTCCCGCTTTCAGACCAGGCGACCGCTCTGTTCTCCAATTCCCTAATCCGGACAAGCCGGAAAAGCTATTAGCCACAGAGATCACAGAGAACACAGAGGGTAATAAAAAGAAAATAGAATTTTAAACCAGGTTCAAAAGTTTTTCTCTGTGCTCTCTGTGCCCTCTGTGGCAAAATATTCTTGCCGTTTTGATAAGAATTTGATTTGTAACTGACTAACAACAGAGGTATCAGCATGAAACGTTCAGTCATCATTGTCCTCGCTCTGCTGCTTGTTGCCTCCGGCTGCGCACGGCCGAAGACCGTCCAGAAGACCGAATCGATCATGGGCACGGACGTGACCGTGACCGTCGTTGCCGAGTCCGAGAAGGAAGGCGCCGCGGCGATCGATGCAGCCATGGCCGAGATCAGACGCTTCGACGAAATGATGTCCCTGTACAAGGACGCGAGCGAGATCACGCGCGTGAACCTCGCGGCGGGCAAGCGGCCGGTGAACGTATCCCCGGAGATGATCGAGGCGGCGGAGGCGGCGGCGCGGATATCGGACTTGACGAACGGCGCGTTCGACGTCACGGTCGGGCCGCTTGTGGTGCTGTGGCAGATGCGGCTCAGGGATAAGCAGACCCCTAGCGATGGGGAGCTTGCTCTGGCCCGCGCCCGCGTTGGCTACAAAAATGTCGTCATCGATAAAAAGGCATCCACCCTGTATCTCAAGAAGCCCGGCATGATCATGGACCTCGGCGGCGTTGCCAAGGGCTATGCCGCGGACAAGGCCGCTGAGGTGCTCAAGAAACGGGGCATTGATAACGGCATCGTGGCCATAGCCGGAGACATCCGGGCGATGGGGAAGAGGCCCGACGGTACGCCCTGGCGGATCGGCGTGCAGCACCCCCGGGAGCACGACAAGACCCTCGCGGTGCTCGATCTTTCGGACAAGTCCATTTCCACCTCCGGCGATTATGAACGCTTCCAGATCGTTAAGAAAAAGCGCTACCATCACATCATCGACCCGCGCACGGGTAAACCATCGGAGGGTTTGATATCAGTGACGGTAGTCGGCGACAGCGGCGCGCTCGTCGATCCCCTGACCACAGCTCTCTTTATCATCGGCGCCGAAAAAGGAATGGCACTCGTCAAGGAACTCGGCTGCGAGGCGATCTTCGAGGACAACACCGGAAGGGTGACGAGCACGGAGGGGATAAAGATAAAAAAATGAGGTTCGATCCTGTCCTTCCCTGTCCGTCATCTCACTTATCCATCACCCATCTCTTATCTGGACTTTTGCAACCATAGCAACATAAAACAACATGTCATCCCCGAATGTTTCTATCCCCGATTTGATCGTTCGGGGACGGATATGGTTTTAACACCAGATTCCCGATAAAACCTTCGGGAATGACAGCTTAAAAGTTTATGTTGTTACTATTTCGAGACCGTTAATAATGTCCCGTTCACATAAAGAACATGTGGGGTGCTGATGGGGTTGCCGAAGGAAATCGCCGAGCTGATCGAACGCTTTGACCGGAACCTTGAAACCTACAAGGCCGGGCAATACAACGAGGCGCAGCTTCGCCAGGATTTCCTGAACCCGTTCTTTGGGGCCCTTGGCTGGGACATGGCCAACAAGGCGGGCTATGCCGAGGCGTACAGGGACGAGATCCACGAAGACGCGCTCAAGATCGGCGGCGCTACCAAGGCCCCGGATTACTGCTTCCGCATCGGCAGCGTCAAAAAGTTCTTTGTTGAAGCGAAAAAGCCCGCAATCAATCTCAAAGACGAAATCAGCCCCGCCTTCCAACTCAGGCGCTACGCCTGGTCAGCAAAACTTCCCTTAAGCATCCTTACCGACTTCGAAGAATTCGCCGTCTACGATTGCCGCACCATCAGTGAAACCGAACCCTACGAAGTAGTTATGGAAGTTTTCAAAGGACGTTCATATGGTGCGCTTGAATTCAACTTTCTTGAACTCATAGCAAGGATTAGACAAGGACTTCCGGAAGCTGAGCGGACCACTAGAAATGCAGTCATTTCCTTAAAGGCGGCAACCCTCATATCGGAAGTTCATACATGGGAGCATGGGACATGTCCGGTGATGCAAAGGGAACAATAGAAATAAAGATATCAGCAGGAGGATTACTGGAAGTGCTCGCAGGAAAAATTGATCATGCCACATTGTTGAGTACTGAAAGGAACATTTTGAAAACTAATAACCCGTTCAGCTTCTGTTTGACAAGGGGAGCATTGATAGAGGCATGGGCCCATACAACTTGTTCCCCCCCCCTGCAAAATCTACGTTTCTATGATATTATAAAACAGTACTTTGCAAAAAAATGGTGTAAACCACCCGTATCAGACAGTGAATTCCAATTACAAAAAGGTGTTCGTCCTTATCAGATTCTAACGACGCCGCACTTGATTTCCCGGCGACGCGAAATTTGGGGAGAGCAGAAATATCCATCTATTGTCGCTTCTATTAACTAACGGGAGAGGGAGG
>JAXIPA010000049.1:0-14997 GCA_045403145.1 Nitrospirota bacterium
GCCATCGCGACCAACATCGTGAACCTTTCGTGCCTCATATCCGACTTCCCCGAGATCCAGGAGCTGGACATCAATCCGCTTTTGGTCATGGAGAAGGGCGCGGTAGCGCTGGACGCGAGAATCATTTTCAAGCAGCCGGAGTCTCCGAAAAAGAGATAACGTCAAAATATATTTAGCCACAGAGATCACAGAGGACACAGAGAAAAATGAATGATCCCTTAACTGAACAGATAATTGCCGCAGCCATAGAAGTACATCGAATCTTAGGGCCTGGACTTTTAGAATCGATTTGTGAAGAGGCTTTCTGTTACGAACTACTGCTCAAAAATATGTTTATAGAACGACAAAAAGAAGTTGATGTAATTTACAAAGGTAAAATCATCAAAGGGCAGCGTCTTGATCTTGTCGTAAACAAGGAAGTAGTTGTTGAGATCAAATCCATTCGCAAGTTGGACGAGGTTTTTACAGCGCAATTGTTATCATACCTTAAGAGCACCGGACTTAAGCGGGGATTGCTGATCAATTTCGGTGAAAAGAGACTCATCGATGGTGTTAAACGCATTTCACTTTGACGATCATTTTCCGTTTTTTCGGTTTCCTCTGTGTCCTCTGTGCCCTCTGTGGCAAAAGAGTTTTACGCATTTTAAGGAGGCTTTTTATGGTGCCCATCTTCGTCGCATCCAATACCGGATTCTCCGGAAGGACGTTCATCTCGCTCGGCCTCGCCATGAAGCTAATCGGGCAGGGTTACCGGGTAGGGTACCTGAAGCCCATCGGCAAGGCGCCGGTGAAGAAAGGCAAGGAGGTCTACGACGCCGACGCCCTGTTCATCAAGGAGACGCTCGGGCTCGAAGAGCCGCTGGGCGTGATCTCTCCCTTCGTCCAGACCTACGAAAGCCAGACGCTGCTCTTTGAAGGAGGACTCCGGAACGTCAGAAAGGACATCCTGGAGGCGTTTAAAACGCTCAAGAAGAAGGACTTCGTGATCATCGGCGGGGCGAGCGATCTCTTCGAAGGCTCGCTCCTCGGCATGAACGCCCTCTCACTTTTGAACGACATGAAGGCCTACCTCCTCCTTGTCGAGCCCTGGCGCGGCGAGGCCTCGGCGGACGTGCTCTACGGCGCGTACAAGCTTCTGGGTGATCGCTTCGGCGGCGGCGTCATCAACAAAACGCCGGTCTCCGCGGTGAATCATGTGAAGGAGACGGTGCGGCCTTTCTTGGAGAAGAAGGGCGTCGCGATCTTCGGCGTCTTCCCCAAGGACCGCGCACTCGAGGCCGTGAGCGTGCGCCAGCTGAACGAGATCCTGAACGGCAAGGTGCTTTGCTGCGAGGACAAGCTCGATGAGTTCGTCGAGAACTTCTCCGTGGGCGCCATGGACGTGGACAGCGCGCTTACCTATTTCCGCAGACTGCAAAACAAGGCCGTGATCACCGGCGCGCACCGGTCCGACATCCAGCTCGCGGCCATGGAGACCTCGACCAGGTGCATCATCCTGACGGGCGGACTCACCTCGAACGACGTCGTCATCGGCAAAGCCCAGGCCAAGGGCATTCCCATCATTTCCGTGGCGGACGATACCTTCACGACCATCGACAAGATCGAGGTGCGGATGGGCAAGACGAGCATCCGGGAGAAGAGCAAGGTGGACCGGGTGAAGGAGCTGATGGATATCGAGTTCGACATGAAGCGGTTTTTGAAAAGCTTCAAGTAAGGACAAAATTTTACCAGGGAGGGAAAAGCGGAGCCCCCCGGGTCTCGCGCAGGGAAAGCGCTACGAGTCCTTTGCGGCGGATGCATTCTCATTCCTTCTTGACACTCCCCGGCAATAGTGATACTTTCCCAGCATGCTCGTATATCTTGACGGTAATTTTGTTGCCAGGGAACAAGCGCTCGTTTCCGTCTTCGACCACGGCTTTCTCTACGGCGACGGCATCTACGAGACCATGCGCGCCTACGGAGGAAAGCTCTTTCTCCTCAAGAAACACCTCGCCCGCCTGAAGCGCTCCGCCAGCGCCATACACCTCAAGCTCCCTCTGCCAATTGAAAAAATCGGGGAAGCATTGAACGAGTCGTTGTCCGTAAATAAACTCCAGGAAGCCTACGTCCGGCTCCACATTTCCCGGGGACCCGGCGAGATCGGTCTCGACCCTGCCCTTTGTGCCGCGCCCACCATGGTGATCGTGGCCAAACCATTCCACGACTATCCTGCCGAATACTTTGAACGGGGCGTCAAGGTTGCCGTCGTTAAGACGCGCAGGAACCACCCGCTTGCGCTAGATCCGGCCATCAAGGGTACGAACTTCCTGAACAACATCCTTGCCAAGATCGAGGCGAAAAAGGCCGGGGCCTTTGAGGGGATCATGCTCAACTGGGAAGGCCATGTGGCGGAGGGGACCATCAGCAACATCTTCATGGTCCGGAAGGGGGTCCTGTATACTCCCCATGCGGACACCGGCATCCTCGAAGGCGTTACGCGCGACCTGGTGCTCCGCCTCGCGAAAAGAAAAAAAGTCCCGGTCAGGGAAATTCTGCTCCGGCCGAACGTCCTCTCTGCCGCGGACGAGTGTTTCATTACGAACACCACCATGGAAATCATGCCGGTCACAGCCCTCGATAAACAATCCATCGGGAACGGCAAGCCCGGTCCGGTCACGGTCCTTCTGCGCCAGGCATACAAAAACGAGGTACTGGCATGTTTAAAGACGCAAGCCACTTAGCGCAGATCATCGACCACACGCTTGTCCGCCCGGATGCGACGCTTGACGATCTCGCAGAGGCCTGCAAGGTTGCGAAGAAATACGGCTTTGCCTGCGTCGTCGTGAACAGCGGCCACGTGGTGAGGGCGCGGGAACTGCTGTCCGGCACGCTCGTAAAGGTCTGCTCCGTTGTGGGATTTCCCCACGGGGCCTCTACGACGACGGTGAAGATCGTCGAGGCCATGGAGGCCATGAAGAACGGCGCGAGCGAGCTCGACTTCGTCGTGAACATCGGCATGGTGAAGTCCGGCAGGTATGACGCGGTGGAACTCGACGTCAAGAACATCATCGCCATGACGCCCCAGAAGGTGCACAAGGTCATCATCGAGACCGGGAGCCTCACCGCTGATGAGATCATCCGCGTGTGCGAGATCGCGATGCGCTGCGGCGCCGAGTTCGTAAAAACATCAACGGGATTCGGCCCCCGCGGCGCGACCGTGGCTGACGTGCGGTTGATGCGTCAGGTGGTAGGGTCGGTTTGCCGAGTCAAGGCCTCCGGCGGAATCAGGGACCTGTCCGCGGTCACGGCCATGGTCGAGGCGGGCGCGGAGCGCATCGGCACGAGCGCGGGACCGGCGATCATGGAGCAATACCTGGGGAACAAAGCATAGGTGGTCCCGCAGACATGGGCTTCAAGCATGCCGGGGCAGGCTTAGAAGCAAGCGGGAATGACGACTTTTTACGAAACTGTCCAATAAAAAAGCCGGCGCATGAATCAACGCCGGCTTTCGTTATGTTTCCGGATAAAGAGGTATTACAGCACAGCATGCTGGAGCTGAGGCTCCCGCTGCCTGGCGGTTTCCTCTTCAGGCGCGCCGACCAGTATCCAGCTCTGCGGGCTGTTCAGGAGTTTGTCGGCCAGCTGCGCATTCAGACTATGGCCGGACTTGTGCGCCACGATGTGGCCGATCACCGGCATGCCCACGAGCGACAGGTCGCCGATGAGGTCGAGGATCTTGTGCCGCACGAACTCGTCCTTGTACCGAAGCCCGCTCTTATTCAGCACCGAGTCCTCGCCGAGGATCACAGCGTTGTCCAGGGAGCCGCCCTTGGCGAGTCCGTTGGCGCGGAGCGTCTGCACGTCGCTCAGGAACCCGAAGGTGCGGGCATCGGACACTTCGCGCAGGAACGACTCTTCCGACGGTTGATACTGCAGACTCTGCTCTTTGAGCATGGGGTGGTTGAAATCGATGAAGTAGGAAATGCTTAATGTTTCCGCGGGCCAGATCGCGATCTGCTTGTTCCCTTCGCGCACGAAGACCGGGCGGACGACCTTGATCACGGGCTGGAGCTCGTCCTGGGTCTGAATGCCGGCATCGGCGATGAGCCGCACAAACGCCGCTGCGCTGCCGTCCATGATCGGGACTTCAGCCGCGTCTATCTCGACAGAGACGTTGTCGATGCCGAGGCCGGAAAGCGCCGCAAGCAGGTGCTCGACGGTGGCAACGGAAACGCCATTCTGGCTGAGCGTGGTAGCGTAGCTTGTTGCCGCCGTATTGGCCGCTATGGCCCTGATCTCGGCATTGCCCAGGTCCGTGCGGATGAACACAACGCCGGTACCCGCCGAAGCAGGGTTGAGCGTCATCCTGACCGGCGAGCCGGTATGGAGACCGATGCCTTCGCAGGAAATGCTGGTTTTGATTGTGCGCTGGAATCTGATCATTATGCGATCCTTTCTTCAGTTGTGTACAATAGCAAGAGGCATGCCATAAATTTTTATAAAAAAATCATTATAAAACAGCATGATGTATTCATTGGAGGCTCTTTTGTGGTAAAAAAGACTCTGTTGTCGTGCGATCATGTTGTCGTACAGCCACAGTTACTCATGATAAATTTGGGTTCATTCGTAAAAAAGCTGAAAAGCTGCTGAGAACGTCTGTCTCTCGTCGCAAAGTAGGCAACGGAAAGCAAGGCTTGAAATGGAAACCTGATTCACCTCTCGGTGAGCCCGGCTCTACCCCAAATTGATCTTCCTCTGCGTCCTCTGCGTTCTCTTTGCTCGCAATGTTTTTTCTGGTCAGTCCGCATCCACTTTGTATTTTTTCTTGTGATGGGTCTTACGACGAAGACGTAAAGTGGTTTTCTTGGTTTTTCATTGACATATCATGTCGAGGTGTGCTAAATTTTTTCATACTTGGCAAAACGGTGCTGATCTCATCGTATGGAGAATACATGCAGCCAAAGCTCGATGATCTTTACAAACAAGGAATAGAAGCGTTCGACAAGGACGATTACGAAAAGGCGGAGCCGATGTTTCGGGAAATCCTGAGAGAAAGCCCGCATTTCGCCGACATCCAGAACAAGCTGGGGATCATCTACCACCAGACAAACAGGCTCGAGCTTGCGGCCAAGTCCTTCGAAAAGGCCCTGTCGATCAACCCCGGCTACACCGAGGCGTCGCTCAATCTATCCATCACCTACAGCGACCAGCACAAGTACGAAAAGGCCCGCGAAGTCTTTGAACAGGCCGCCCACTTTGTTGATCAGAATCAGAAGGGGAAGGCGGCTACGGCCGGCCCGGGCATCGACCCCTTCATCAAAGGCAAGCTCGCCGACGAGCACAGGCGGCTGGGAAATATGTATTATGATCTCGGACTTCTGGACGAAGCGATAGAGGAGTACCAGAAGGCCCTCCGCCTTTCGCCGAATTTCGCCGATATCATCACGTATCTCGGGGTCGCCTTCCGCGACAAGGGCATGTTCGATGACGCCATCATGAGTTCAGCCGGGCCAAGCAGTACAATCCGAAGTACACCCCCGCGCGCCTGCACCTCGGCCTCACCTATTACTCCCAGGGTTTTTACGGCCTTGCCGAAGAGGAGTGGCGGGAAGCTCTTGTGTTCGATCCCAACAATACCGCTGTTCGGACGTACTTGAATTTTATAAAGCCCCGGAATCCCTGAGCGGAGCCTCCTCGTTGGACCTTCTTGACATACAGGGCCTCACCACCCACTTTTTCACCAGGTCAGGCGTCATCAATGCTGTCGACAACCTGAGCCTCAGGCTCAGGAAAGGCCGTGTGCTCGGCCTGGTCGGCGAATCAGGATGCGGCAAGACCGTTACCGCGCTCTCCATCCTAAACCTTGTCCCTTATCCCGGAAAGATCGTGTCCGGAAAGATATTCTTCGAAGGCGCCGACCTGCTCACGCTCTCCCCGGAGGAGCTGAGGGCGATCCGCGGGGCACGGATATCCATGATCTTTCAGGAGCCCATGACCGCGCTCAATCCCGTCTTCACCGTCGGAAACCAGATTGCCGAAGTCCTGACCACGCACCGGCACGCATCGAACCGGGAGGCGCTTGACGCCGCGGTAGAACTCCTGCGCTCCGTGGGCATTCCGTCGCCGGAGAAGCGGGTGAATGAGTACCCGCACCAGCTCTCGGGAGGCATGCGTCAGCGCGTGATGATCGCCATGGCCATCGCCTGCAAACCGTCGCTTATTCTAGCGGACGAGCCTACGACCGCACTCGACGTCACGATCCAGGCGCACATCCTCGAACTGCTCGGCACGATCCAGGCAGAGATGGGCATGGCCATGGTCCTGGTCACGCACGACCTCGGCCTCATTGCCGAGCGGGCCCATGAGGTGGCGGTGATGTACGCCGGCCGTATCGTCGAGCAGGCGGAGACAACGGAACTCTTTGCTAACCCGCAGCACCCTTATACTCGCGGGCTCATGGCCTCGATCCCGAAACCTGGCGAGGAGGGACGAAGGCGGCTGCGCACCATCCCCGGGACCGTGCCGCGTCTCTACGACCTGCCGAAGGCGTGTACTTTCTTACCGCGCTGCGATATTAAAACCGGGAAATGCGAGGTTGAGCCCGGGCTCGTCGAGGTGAAGCCGGGGCACCTGGTGCGGTGCTGGGAAGCGAAGTGACAGCATTGCGGATTTCGGATTGCAGAATGCGGATTGTGGGATGGAGACCGCAAAAAGCTTTTAAGAAAACCTTCTTTTTGTCCTTCCCGCAAAGTTTCTGAGCGGGAATCTGGTTTTTGCATCGTTTAACCATATCCCCGCCAGTAGCATTCGGGGATGACGAATTTTATGCTGCGGCTGCAATTTTGCTATGACTGATAACCTTCTTTTCCTAGACAACCTCTATAAGACCTTTCCGGTCAAGGCCGGTTTCGGCAAGTCCGCCGTGGCTACGGCTGTGGACCACGTTACCCTGACCGTCGCGCGCGGAGAGGCCGTTGGCCTGGTGGGAGAGAGCGGCTGCGGAAAGTCCACGCTCGGCCGGCTCGCGCTCAGGCTTCTCGAGCCGACGTCCGGGAACGTGTTCTTCGAGGGGAAGAACCTCAACGCCGTCAATAAAGAGGAACTGCGGGCCCTCCGGAAGAACATGCAGATCATCTTCCAGGACCCCTTTGCCTCGCTCAATCCCCGCATGAGGATCCTGGAGATCATCACCGAACCGCTCGTGATCCACAGGCTTGCCGGGGACCATGAGCTGGAAGAACGGGGCGCGGTCCTTCTCCGGAAGGTGGGGTTGCCCGTGGATGCCCTGAAACGGTATCCCCATGAATTTTCCGGGGGGCAGCGCCAGCGGGTGGGCATTGCGCGCGCGCTTGCCTCCGGACCGTCATTCATCGTAGCGGATGAGCCGGTGTCCGCCCTCGATGTTTCGGTGCAGGCGCAGATCATCAATCTGCTCGAAGACCTGCGAGATGAAATGAAGCTCTCGTTTCTGTTCATCGCCCACGACCTGAACATCGTGCGTCATTTCTCGGACCGCGTGGTCGTGATGTACCTCGGGAAGATCATGGAGATCGCGCCGTCCGAAGAGATCTACAAGAACCCCTCCCACCCCTACACCGAGGCGCTGCTCGCCGACATCCCGGTTGCGGACCCCACAATCAAAAAAAAGCATATCCTGCTTAAAGGCGACATCCCCAGCCCCACGCAAATCCCGCCCGGCTGCCGCTTCCACACGCGCTGCATCTATCGCTTCGAACCCTGCGACAAGATCGTCCCGAGAACGACCGACTTAGGCAACGGCCATTTCGTGGACTGTCATCTGAGAGGGTAATTTCTCCGAACCGCAATATGAAGGGTTGTTGCTCCGCTGCAGGAATGCTTCAGTTGGTAATCCTGGAGGGATGACATATCAGGCGAGTGCATGCTTCACCTGCAATCATGCAGCCGCACTCGATTGGGAAAACTGTGAAATACCAGTTATACCATGCAATATATTCGAGTCTGGCATGGCTCTCTCACGCGGACAAATCCTGGTAATGGGAAAAGTAACTTTTTGTGAGAAGTCTAAATAATGGAGAGATGGGGAATTGCGAATTTTCCTCACCATCTCTCCATCATGGAGACTGTGGAAATGCTATGCGTGGTTGTGGCGACTGATACTAAAGTCGAAGTGATGGTAGCGCAACATATGGGCTGCTTCGTACACTATAGTGCCTACCACTGGCACAACAGCAAGCACGAACAGGAATACTTCGCTCGCACCGTAATCGTTCATGGCTTGGGGCAGGACACCTCTCAGCCCAAAAAGTGATATCGAGCTAAAAGTCAAAATCGTTATCAACATGTCTAACATATTCCCACCTCCTTCACATCTTGATGTGAGTACCTTATAATTTATAATAGCTCCGATTTATCTGCGATTCTATAATCCCTAGGTTTGATGGGAAGTCTATGACTTTCATTCTGTTCCTTTCCGCCAATGGATGCCGCACCCTGTCACAGGCACAAGCTGATCTCTTTATGAACCCGACAGACTGAACGCCGGTTTTTGCATTCGCGGCAAAAAATCCATCCGCTTCTCACTTCTGCAAAACTTCTACGGCGGCTCTTTTCTGCAAATTCAGCACGTTAACTTTTGGCACGCGGGATGCAATAACACGGGCAAGACTGAACGCAAAGGAGGAAATGAAAATGAAGACCACAATGACAAGACAGGGTGCTTATATCGGTGCAGGCGCGGGACTGGTCCTGTTCGCCATCTTCGGGCTTTTGCCCGGCAGCCTCTTAGGCGGAGCGGCAGGCATCAAGTTCGCCGGTATGTTCTTCGGCCTTCCTCTTGAATCGGGGCTTCTTTCGCGCTTGATCGTGCTGGCGTCAATGCTCGTGGGCGTCCTTGTTTCCGGCACCGTAATGGTTACGGCAGCATCCTCGATCGGCTGGCTGGCCGGCGCCGCCCTGGGAACATCCGTGCATGAAAATACATTAGCTTCGGCTGAAAGGAGATAGTCATGAAGAACGAGACAGTAAAAGCGGGAATGAAGATCGGTGCAACGGTGGGCGGGTTGGTGTTTCTGGTGTTCGGCATCATGCCGGGATTCTACTTCGGGTCCTACGGGACGCTGATCCTGCTCCAGAAGCTGATGGGCGGGACGGTTGAGCCGACGCTCTTTGTGCGGGCAACAATCGTGATGGGTGTCCTGGTCGGAATCGCCTGCGCGGCGGCGGTAAGCCTCGTGGTTGGAGGCCTCCTGGGCACTGCCATGGGTTATATCGTTTCCGCGCCAGCGGCAATGAAGGAGCAGAAGGCGGCAGCGGAGAAGGCATAAATCAATTGCAAATTGAGGAATTCACCCTGCTCTTGCTTGTGGCCGCGATATGGCAACAGCAGGCTACGATAACGCGGGTACAAGCGGATTGCGGAATTAAAAACGGAGCCCGGATGAATTTCAAAAAAAGGCGGTGAGAAATCACCGCCTTTTGTATTTATCCAGGTTGTACTGCCTTGCCTGTTTGCCCTTGCTTAATCACAGGTCAGCTGCGCGGACCTGTGGTTAATACAACCCTGTCCCGGCTATGTTTCGGCATCCTTCTTGAACAATTCCGGATATATTTTCGCCGCGCATTCCGGGCAGATGCCGTGAGAAAATTCCGTCTCGGAATGATTGCTGATGTATGTTTCCACCTGGGTCCAATAGCCCTGATCGTCGCGGATCTTCTTGCAATTCGCACAGATGGGAAGGAACCCTCTCAGCTTTCTAATCTCCTTGGTGGAACGCTCAAGCTGGGCGAGCAATTTCCTGCGCTCGATGGCGTACCGGATCGAGCGCCCCAGCATGGGGCCGGTGACCTCGCCCTTGACAAGATAGTCCTGGGCGCCTTTTTGCACGGACTCAATGGCAAGCGTATCATCATCGTGGCCTGTCAGGACGATTATGGGAATATGGGAAGCCTGGGCATATGCCTTTTCAAAGGCGTCGAGGCCCAGCGGCGCGTCCGGAAGTCCGAGATCCAGAAGCATAACATCAAAGAGTATGCTTTTCAGGCATTTGAGACCGTCTGCCAGCCGGTCAACATGCACCACATTGAATTTACCCCTCGGCGAACCGGCCAGGTATCTCTGGATAAGCATCGCGTCATCGGGATTGTCTTCAATGAGCAACGCATTAATAGTCTTGGTTTCCATGGAATTCGGCTCGCTTGACTGAAACTCGCGGTATCGGTTCACCGCACGGTATACTGCCTGCTGCGTTCAACCGGTAATAGGTAATTTCCCCATAGGCTGTTGCCGGGGACTTCAGGAAGAAATGCACACGGTCAGAGTCGATATTTTTTGTATACTCTGCGGTCTTTCCCGGACCTTCTGTCCTTGCCGCTTCTCCGTTCAGGACCCTTGTAATCAGGATCATTGAATATTCTTCGATCTCGACCCGTTCTTCGGCTCATATAAGCTCTCAAAACCGGTTGCTTGTTTTCATTGGGCAGTAGAATTATGTTACCATAAGTCGATGTCGGTTTACAAGAGCGGAAGTCGGAATGAAAGAGCAGCGAGGGCCTTGAGGCCGCGTGGGCGGCAAAAAGGCGGTGAGAATCACCGCCTTCCGGGTTGTTCGTCGTTCGTCTCGCCGGGCGGACGAGCAGAGGCCGCTCCGCAATTGACCGCCTGTTCCCCGGTCACATGCTGGAGCCTGAGCCGGCGGGTTTGATGCCGTTTACATCCAGGTGCCGCAGGAGGGGGAGGACCTGCGGGTCCTTGACCTCGCCGCTCAATTCCCTGATCAGCAGGTTGAAAAAAGTCCTGGTGATCTTCTCGTCGAATTGCGTGCCGCAGCATTTAATCACTTCACGGAACGCCTCATCGAGTCCCAGTTTGTCGCGGTACGGCCGGTTCGTCGTCATGGCGTCAAAGGCGTCGGCCAGCGAGAGGATCTTTTCACCTTCGCTCAGTTCGGACGACATGAGCGCATCGGGATACCCTTTCCCGTCCAGCCTCTCGTGGTGGTGGCGAACGAAATGGTTGATGTTTTTCCAGGGAAACTTGACCTTGGAGAGGATGTCGTACGATATCTGGGGATGTTTTTTGATTTCGTTCATCTCGGGCGCCGTCAGCTCCTCTCCCTTCTTGATGACCCTCGTGTCGATGATGATCTTCCCGATATCGTGCAGCAGGCCGGCGACATAGATGCCCTCCACGTCCTTCTTCTTCCATCCGAGCTCCTTTGCTATCGCCACGGCGTAGCTTGCCACCCGGTAGGAGTGGTCCTTGGTGTACTCGTCCTTCGCGTCGATAGCGGCCGCAAAGGCCTGGATGGTGTCTTGGTAGATGCGTTGCATGTTTCTGTAGAGCCGCCTGTTTTCCGACGCCTTCCGGGTGAGTTCGAGGAACAGCTGCGCATTATGCAGCGTTATCGCCATCTGGTGCGCGATCACCCGCAGGACGTCCTTTTCTCCCTGGCGGTAGGGCGTCTTGCCGAGCTTTCTGCCGAGCGTTATGGCGCCGACGAATTCCCCCTTGGCAAAGAGCGGGAGGAGGATCTTCGCCTGGAGCTTCGCGAACGCGGCCCTGTTCCTGGTGACGAAGGCGCTCCCGGCCATCTCGCGGTCGGTGTGGGGGGCGTTTATCCGGAACTCGTTGATGTGTTCCCGCAGGGCGGAAAGGCCCATCTCCTGCATCGCCTTATCGCGATACCCCTTGTCAACGAGGAGCGCGAGGCTCTTCTTCTGGGGATGGTAGACAAACAAGGCGGCCGTCGGCACGGAAAACATGCCCGTAATGACGTACAGGGCTGCCTTCATTTTCGCCGAAAGGTCCTTCGCGGACGCCGCCTCCTGTCCCAGGTCGACCAGGGACGTTATGCTGAACATCAACCGCTTGAGATGCAGCTTCTGGTTCGGCATGTCATCCTTTCCCGCTCAAAAAACAGAGCGCTTCCTCTTCACTCTTGAACACCTTGACGAATTTTATCAGGTCCACCACCTCGAAGATGTCGAGGTGGATTTTCTTCATATTAGTGAAGCAGAGCATGCTGTCGTGCTCCAGGGTCTTCTGGACCATGCCGGTGAAAATGGAGATCCCGATCGTATTGATGAATTGCACGTCGGCGAAATTGACGACGAGTTTTTTCAGCCCCTTTTCGAGAAACCCTTCGCTCGCCTGCTCGAGCTGCTCCGCACCCACATCGTTGATGTACCCTTTCGGCAGCATGATGGCTACGTCCTGCGACGATTTCGATGATAAGGAAAAATTACTCATGATTTACCCGGTCCTCCGTCTGCACACCCGCTGACGCCGCGAGTTTTTTGACCAGCACGAGCTTCGTGCCCCTGCCGGTTTTTTCAAACCTGACTTCATCCGCATAGCGTTTCATTAATTTCATGCCCCATCCCCGTCCCGACGTCTTGGCTGCCTCCCGGTCGCCGAAGGGCTCACCGGTCTCCAGTTCGATGAACTCCCGGCCGGCGCTTTCGATGGAGACCTCCAGCCGGCCCGTATCGACGGCAATGCCGACCATGAACCTGTCGTCCGCTCCCTTGCTGTGTTCTATGGCATTGATACAGGCCTCAATGACCGCTATTTGCATCTGGCCGATGGCGTCCTGGTTGAGATGCAGGTTCTTGCCTATCTGTTCGAGGCATTGAGCGGCCACGAGTTCCGATTCCTTGGCCATCGGCAGGACCAGGTCGAAGCGGGCGGCCTCCTCCTGCCGGAGTGGAAGTTTTTCCAGAAATTCCCGTTCCAGGTCGGGAGCGGGCTTTGCGAGGATCTCCGCCAGGTAAAGGCCGGAGACGATGTCGCGCAGGACGGCATCGTCAACCGCGCGGAAGACGCCGAATTCTCCGCGGATGAGGCCCGCGAGATACAGGCCGTGCGCGATCGATTCCGCCTCGCCGTCCGTCAGCGCAAAGGATTTTGCGAGCTGCTGGCAGGAAAGGGGCGTGGCCGTGTGATGGACCTTATGGGTTATCGCAAGGGCGAGTCTTCTCTGCCCCAGATCGGGGAAAAAGCGTTTCAGGACCGAAGACCACGAAGACGCGAGAGCTCCCTCCCTGATCTCGTGGAGGTAGGCGTCCCAGAAATCCCGTTCTTCCGGCCGCTTCTTCCGGGCCGCCGTTCTGGCGACACACCCCAGATAGAGGGGATTTCCCCCGAGACGGCGCAGGAGGAGGGGGGGGGCGTTGCCCTCGGCCTCATGCGCGTGAAGGACGGAAAGGAGGCGCGATGACGCATCCTGCGGGCCGAGCGGCGGCACGGAGATCCATTCGAGGCCGCTTGCGACGGGCATTTCCCGGAGTTCCGGCGCGTTTCCCGTTATCACGTACGGCGTTTTCCGGTACGAGAGGGGCTCCGCAAACAAGGAAACCAGACGCGCACCGGCCGCGCCTTCGATCCGGAGGGAATTGAGCAGGTGAAAGTCGTCGATCAGGATTGCCACGGGGACCCCGCTCGTTATTGCCGCTTTCCGGGGGGCCGCCAGGGCGATGCGCAGCGCATCAAGGGGATCGGCGGAGGCCTTGAGGAACTGTTCGATGATGTCCCTGGCCCAGTCGGCGCCCCGGTCCTCGACCAGGGCGAAAACGCCCGCGAGCGGCATACCGTCGTCCTGCAGCAGGGCCTGTTCTTTTTTCTCAAAGGCGAGTCTCTGGCACAGAAACCGGACCAGATAGGATTTGGCAAAGTCCGCGGCGGACAAGAGCGCGGGATTGACGGCGTAATAGAAGGGGGCCGTGCGGTCCTGTCTCCAGAACAGGGCGCCGAAGAGCCGTTTCAGCAGCTCCGACTTTCCGATGCCGCGGGGACCGGAAAGAACGGCGCTTCGTGCCATGCCTGCGTCCGCCGGGAGGACCGCCCTGTTGAGGCCGGCCAGCTCTTCCTGCCTTCCGAAAAAGTCCTTTTCCTGGAGAGCGTTGAATGACATCTTACGAAAACACCTCTATCCTGTCCTTGCCCTTGTTTTTGGCCCGATAGAGCGCTTTGTCCACGTTATCGAGGAGGACCTCGATCGTCGTCCCGTGCAGGGGAAAGCAGGCGATGCCGATACTGGCCGTAAGGGCGCGCTGCTCGGCGCCCGGCGCGCGCTGCTTGCATTCCCGCAGATTCGCCACGTTGTTCCTCAGCCGTTCCGCGATGTCCTGCGCCAGCGATTCCCTGGTTTCCGGCAGAATAATCATGAACTCATCGCCCCCGTACCGCGCCACAACGTCCATGGAGCGGACGGTGTTCAGCAGGACCTCCGCGACGGCCTTGAGCGTCCTGTCCCCGTGACTGTGCCCGAAGGTGTCGTTGCAGTATTTGAACCAGTCAAGGTCCAGCATGAGCAGGCTCAAGTCGTGGCCATGCCGTTCCGACCGGGCCACTTCGTCCTTCAGCCGCTCGTTCAGGTATCTCCGGTTTAGAAGGCCGGTGAGGGGGTCGGTTATGGTCAGTTTCTTGAGCTCTTCCGTCTTATTATAAAAGACGTTGCGTTCCATGACGATCGCGGCCTGGGTCGCGAAGGACTGGATGAGCTGCAGGTCCTCTTCGCTGAAGACCTCTCCGGTCGTCTTGTCCGACAGGTTGAGCACCCCGATGATGCGGCCGTCGATCTTGAGCGGCACGCTGATGCAGGAATGCGTCTTGTAGTGCTGCCTGTTTTTCTGCATGATCCTCGGATCGTTTTCCACGTTCTCGACGAGAAGGGCCTCGCCGAGCTCGGCGACCCTGCCGGCGATCCCTTCCCCCCGGTTGATCCTGATCTTTTCCGTCACGCCTTCGACGGCGCCCTTTTTCGCCTCGAGGAGCAAGCCGTCGGTCTCATGGTCGAGCAGCATCAGGGAACCCTGTTCGGCCTTCAGGAGCTCCGCGGAAATGTCCAGGATCGTCCGGATCAGTGTCTCGTAATCCTGAATGGACGTTATCGACTTCATCAGCTCCGAAATCGCCGCGAACCGGTCAAACTTCTTATAGAGCTCCTGGTGGAGGCGATGGTTCTCGATGGAAAGGGCGGTCTGCCTGCAGAACGCGGTAACGATCTGCACGTCACCGTCCCTGAGCACCCGGTCGGT
>JAXIPA010000152.1:0-6279 GCA_045403145.1 Nitrospirota bacterium
CGCGCGGTAACCTCCCAGAAGTGCGTGCGCGCCGGCGGCAAGCACAACGACCTCGAGAATGTGGGCCATACCGCCCGGCATCATACCTTCTTCGAGATGCTCGGCAATTTTTCCTTCGGCGATTACTTCAAAAAGGACGCCATCGCCTTTGCCTGGGAATTCCTGACCACGGTCGTGAAACTCCCGAAGGAAAAGCTCTGGGTCACGATTTACAAGGATGACGACGAGGCGTTCGAGCTCTGGCAGCAGGTCGCCGGCGTCGGACCCGACCGCATCGTGCGGCTCGGCGAGAAGGACAACTTCTGGTCCATGGGAGACACCGGCCCCTGCGGGCCGTGCTCCGAGATCATCATCGACCAGGGGCCGGATATGTCCTGCGGCAAGTCAACCTGCGCCGTGGGGTGCGACTGCGACCGCTTCCTCGAGATCTGGAACCTGGTGTTCATGCAGTACAACCGGGATGAAACGGGAAAACTTACGCCGCTCCCCAAGCCTTCCATCGACACCGGCATGGGGCTGGAGCGTTTTTCCGCCGTGGTGCAGGGTGTCAGGAGCAATTTCGAGACCGACCTGTTCCAGCCGATCATCAAACAGATCGCCGCCATGGCGGGCGTTCCGTATCACAAGGACGAGCAGGCCGACATCTCCTACCAGGTGTGCGCCGACCACCTTCGGGCCATGACCTTCCTCATCTCCGACGGCGTGCTCCCGTCGAACGAGGGAAGGGGGTACGTGCTCCGGAGGATCCTCCGCCGCGCGAGCCGTTACGGCAAGCTGATCGGCATCAACAAACCGTTCCTATACAAACTCACGGGGGCCGTTGTGGATGAAATGCGGGAGGCCTACCCGGAGCTCGTGGACAGCAGGGACCATGTCGCGAAGCTGGTGCTGCTTGAAGAAGAGCGGTTTGCAACGACCCTGGACTCCGGCCTCGCGCTCCTGAACGACACCGTGGACAGGCTCAAGGCCTCGGGTAAAAAGACGATCCCCGGCGATGTGCTGTTCAAGCTCTACGACACGTTCGGCTTCCCGCTCGACCTCGTGGCCGATATGGCCCGCGACACGCACTTCGAGCTGGACGAGGACGGATACCGCCGGGCCATGCAGGAGCAGCGCGAAAAGGCGCGTGCGGCTTGGGCAGGTTCGGGCGAGGAGAAGATCAAACCTGTCTATAAAGAGGCGGCCTCGACCGTAAAAAAACCGGTCTTCACCGGCTACGACATCCTCGAAGGTTCCGCAGAGATCCAGGCCATCATCAAAGGCGACAAGCTCGTTTCCGAAGCCCATGACGGCGACGAAGTCGAAATCATTCTCGACCACACGCCGTTTTACGCCGAGTCCGGCGGCCAGGTGGGAGACCGGGGCGAGCTTCTGGGCGAAGCCTCGAAATTCGAGATCATGGATACGGTGAAGCCCGTGGAAGGGCTCATCGTGCACAAGGGAAAGGTCAAAAGGGGGACTTTCAAGACCGGCGATGCGGTGCTTGCAAAGGTCGAGGAAGGAGAGCGCCTGGATACCATGCGACACCACACCGCCACGCATATCCTGCATTCGACGCTGCGCTCGGTCCTGGGCGAGCACGTGAAGCAGGCGGGCTCCCTTGTGGCGCCGGACCGGTGCCGGTTCGACTTCACGCACTACACGGCGCTCACGGAGCGGGAGAAGGAGCGCATCGAGGAACTGGTGAACGAGCGGATCATAGAGAACCATCCCGTGGAAACCACGGTCATGGACATCGACCAGGCCATTGCTTCCGGCGCCATGGCATTGTTCGACGAAAAATACGGGGACAAGGTCCGGGTGGTCGCGGTCAAGGACGTGAGCAAGGAGCTCTGCGGCGGGACCCATACGCGGGCCTCGGGCGACATCGGCCTGTTCAAGATCATCTCCGAGGCGGGAATCGCCGCGGGAGTGCGGCGGCTTGAGATCCTGGCGGGCATGCGCGCCTACGAGGCGGTCCGGAAGGAAGAGCAGGACCTCCGGGAGCTCGGCCGGATACTCAAGGCGTCGGACCCCGACATCGTGGGCCGGGTGGAGAAGCTGGTCGCCCAGCTCAGGGACGCCGAGAAGGAGCTGGACCGCATGAAGCACCAGCTTCAGTCGTCCCAGGCCGGCGACGTTGTTTCCGAAGCGCGGGACATCAACGGCATCAGCGTCCTTGCAAAGCGCGCGGACGGCGTGGACCCCAAGGACCTTCGGGACTTCGGCGACAAGCTCAGGGACAAGCTCGGTTCGGGCGTCCTGGCGCTCGGCTCGGTCAAGGACGACAAGGTGAGCCTGATCGTGATGGTCACGAAGGACCTTACAGGCCGTTTCCATGCCGGCCAAATCATCAAAGAGATGGCAACCATCCTGGGAGGCACCGGCGGGGGGAAGGCAGACCTCGCCCAGTCCGGAGGAAAAGACCCCGGGAAGCTGGACGCGGCGCTTGATGCGCTGTATGAGATAGTAAAAAAAATATAAACGCCTGGCCATCGCAAATCGGGCATTGTTCTGCAGGGAGCGGTCAAAAGACGTTTTTCTTGCCTTATGGCTGCAATCGGCTCGTCGGCTTGATAGAAGCGCGCTGTGTAGTGTATTGTAATACAGGAGGTCCGCCATGAGATCAGTCCTCTCAATAAGCCTGCCTGACAAGGTTGCCCGCGAGCTCGACCGGTTTGCAAAGAGCCAGGGGAGAAACAAGAGCGACGTTGTCAAGGAATCGATCAGCATTTATCTTTGGGAATCCCGGTTTGAGGGCGCGCGGAAAAGCCTTAGTGCGCGGGCGAATAAGAAGGGCATGGTAACGGACGAAGATATCTTTAAGGCAGTGTCGTGAGGGCGGTCTTCAACGCCAACGTGCTCAGTACGGCCTTTCTCACCGAAGGCGTTTGCGCAAAGCTTCTGACGCGGGCGCGGAAACGGCAATTCAACCTCATCACCTGTCCCTTCATCCTCCACGAATTCGAACGCATCCTTGTCAAGAAGTTCTCAGCAACAAAACAGGAAAAAGAAAACGCCCGTGCGTTGATTACCGAAGCTGCCCGGGACGTAGTGCATCTTTCCGAAACTCCGGCCAGGGTTTGCCGGGACAAAGATGACGTTAATGTTCTGGCCTGCGCTTTGGAAGCGGACGCTGACTATCTTGTCACGGGAAAAAGATCTTCTTCATTTGAAAGTATTCAGGGAAATACGGATTATAACCCCGCGGGATTTTGAATTGCTTTTTTAATAACTAAAAAAATGATGAGAGAAAAACCCGGCTCTGATGATGGCAAAGATAAGGCATTTCATGCAAGGACCGAAGGAGAACAGTGATCGACACAACGGGTGCAACAACGCCCCGGGGGTATAGTTGGTCACAGGAGGATATCCAATGCAGTACCTGAATAGGGGACATATCATGAAACAGGTTTTTTTAGTTGCGATGCTTTTGTCGATAAGCTTTTCCATCTCTGTTGCTGAGCCGGTTTTAGAATCCGATATTCCGGTTCGCTACACAAGTTGGCATATTGCATATGACGTGAATATTGACGGTTCATATGTCGAGACCCAAAAGTGGTCGACTGTTATTCTGAAAAAAAACGCATTGGAGAACAGCAAGCAGGCATCCGCCACTTTTAGTACAAGCGTTGCAAAGGGAGAAATCCTGGAAGCGTATACTATAAAGAAATCTGGAGCGCGTATTGACGCGCCGAAAAGCAGCTATCAAGTCTCTACAAATAATGGCTATAATAGTGGCTCCCCTTTGTATTCCGACGAAACGACGATTACCGTCGTTTTTCCTGATTTGGCCGTGGGAGATACAACGGTATTCTCTTATCGGGTCACAAACAGGGAAGGAATGTTTCCCGGTCACTTTTCTATTGCTCACGGTTTTTCGCGTTTCTGGGCTTACGATGACGTAAACATCAGAATTACCGCACCCATTACAATGAAATTGCGACACGAATCCTATTTTCTCTCAGCGCAAAAACCCGCGGAAAAAGACGAAAAACAAATTTTGGAATGGAACTACCAAAACAAAAAACCTGAAAAATGGACTCCGGCGGATCGCGGGATTTCACTAGTGGGAGCAGAGCCCAGCCTGTACGTCTCCACATTCAACAATTACAAGGAAATTACGGATGCATACGGCACGAGAGCCACTCCAAAGGCCGACATTACTGAACGAGTAGCAACACTTGCATCGCAAATCACAACCGACAGGTCTACACCGGAATTGCAGGCACGCGCCCTCTATGATTGGGTAGCCAAAAATATTTCCTATGGCGGTAATAGCATCGGGATCGGAGCGGTTGTTCCCCGCGATTTGTCCGTCGTTTTGGACAACAAAATGGGCGACTGCAAAGACCATGCAACGTTGCTGCAAGCGCTGCTTGCAGCCAAGAACATCGTCAGCGAGCAGGCCTTGATTAACGCAGACAGCCTTTACGACCTGCCTCGGGTACCAGTCGTGTCTGCGATCAATCACGTGATCAACTACATCCCCAGCATGAAGTTATTCCTGGATTCCACCGCGTCGAACATACCTTTCGGCATGCTTCCCATGTCTCTGGCCGAGAAGCCCGTCTTGCTGGTATCGCATTTCCGTAAGGGTCAGAAGACGCCATCAATGGCTCAATACGGGCATGAGCAAATATTGCGAACCAGTATTCGTATCAATGCTGATGGAACCGCCTCAGGAACAACTCAAATAAGTCTAAAGGGCGCGCCCGCTATCAGTGCGAGAGAAGCCATGCGGAATTTGAGAGGTGATCAGGAAGAATATGCGGTCAGGAGGATACTGGAATCCCAGGGCGTCCACGGCACCGGCATACTGCAAAAGGACGACCCCGCAGAATTACTCGATGTCTACAATTTCAGTATCTCATTCAAATTGGAGGACCTGGTTATTCTTGCAAGTACTACTGGCATGCCCATACGGCCCGTTGTATACAGCTATTTGCCGATCTCGGCTTTTATGAGTGACGCGTATGAACCGATACCCAATCAGGCTACCACATGCACCGGCGGGCGTAGCGTTGAGGAATATCTCTATGAGTTTCCCGAATCGCTGACGATTGTTGGGTTCCCCAAAGATTACGAATTTTCCAACCCCATCCTCGATTACAAGGCAACGTACCGGAGATCAGGGAACTCCCTGACAGTCAAACGAGAATTGCGGGACATGACATTCTCCAATGTGTGTTCTGCCCGTTTTACAGAAGACTACAGGAAAAGCGCACGCTCCATAATGCGGGACGTACGAGCTCAGGTGCTGCTAAGCAACTGATTGGCTTTTCTGGTGACGCATTGAGAACAGCAGGTGGGCTGGGAAAATGATTTATCTTGCCCAAAAGCAGGATACGAACATGACGCAAATAAGATCAACAAAGACAAGTGTGATCCGAGCGACGCTAGTTGCACCTTGTGGAATGAACTGCCGCCTCTGTTGCGCATATACAAGAGATAAGAAAGCATGCCCTGGTTGCCGGGGCGACGACAGCGCCAAAACCGCCCAAGCCCATCTTGACGGCATCTATCAATGCATCGCACAAGACTCACCCCAATACGCCAAACAGATGGTGGACCGCCTGACTCGCCGGTCTCAACAAATCTCTGAACACCCCCTTTCAGGCAGGCGAGTACTTCATGGTTCAAGAAACCTCCTGTGTGAAAAGAGAAATCTGATCAGCGAAGAAACAAATAGTGACCTTTAAACATATGTCTTCGAGGTCCCGACATTCACGAACGCTTCGCGGCGAATCAACGATTAACCAATGATAACGCGGCTAAAGCTGAAACCAGGGCAAAAGGGGACGAAGAGGCTGCTCGAAGAACATGGTGAGGCGCTTATATGCGTGCGCTACCGGTACGATGAGGCGAGCCGTACGAGGATAAAGACCGCGGAAATAATCGTCGAGAAAAAAGCGTGGACCCCGCCGGCGCGGAAGTTTTCTGATAACGACCTGGTTCCCGTACGGATTGCGTACACAGAAGAGGACTTGAAAGAGGCCGCGAACGCGGCGAAGGGCAGATGGAACCCGGACGTGAGATTGTGGTTCATCCGGTATGGAAAAATCAAGGGAACGGTGCTGGAAAAGCATATAGTATTAGATGCTTTTCCAAGAACGTGAAAGAGTTAAAAGCATCTAATACTATATACCCCAAAGGCATCTAATACAAACGCACTAAGTCATGTTACAAAGTCGTTTGATTTTGCGTTTTGACCACGAATCCAGCGTTCTTTGGACCGTGGCCCAGACTGCATCAAGATTATCGAACCACCGATTGGTGGTTGATTCATACCGAATCTGA
>JAXIPA010000044.1:0-14997 GCA_045403145.1 Nitrospirota bacterium
AAGCTCAAACCCCTCCCAGGCGATCATGTCGTCTCACTCCAATGAATGTTCTGTCCCTGCCGTCTCGACTTTTATCTTGAAAGCATCGAAGCCCATGCTGTATTTTTGTTCAAACTCTTTGCACCGGCTCCGGTAATACTCGGCCATGGTCAAAGCCTTGTCCATGACCATACCGACGATTTCCTCGGCAGACACGGCATCTGCCATGCCTGTCGGCAGTTTAATGGTAATTTCCTTAATGGAGGCTTTTTTCATTTTTTAGTCCTTCTTGATCAAGCATATTTATTAAGCGAGTCGAGCGAGGCTTTATGTTTCACAAGACGACTCATCAATCCCTTGATAAAATCGCTGTATCACAGTTAAGTAATTCTTTCAATCAACAAAATCAAAACAGCCTCTCCATCGCCTCGTCCACCGTGCGCACACCCATGAGCTCCATCTTTTTGATGGCGGCGGTCTTCTCCAGCTTTTCCACGTTGAGCATGGGCAGCACGCAGCGCGTGAACCCGAGCTTGGCCGCGTCCTTGATCCTGGCCTCGGCCTGGCTGATGGCCCGCACCTCTCCGGCAAGACCCACCTCGCCCATGACCACGGTCTGGGCGTTGATCGCCTTCTCCCGAAAGCTCGATGCCACGGCGGCGATCACGCCCAAGTCGATGGCTGGTTCGTCGATCTTGAGGCCCCCCACGATGTTCACGAACACGTCCATGCCCATGAGGTGCATGCCCACACGCTTTTCGAGAACAGCGAGAAGGAGCGACACGCGGTTGAAATCCACGCCGATGCAGGTCCGTCTCGGCATGGCGAGCTTGGACGGCGCGACCAGCGCCTGGAGCTCGGCAAGGATCGGGCGGGAGCCTTCGAGGGACGATACGACCACGGAGCCCGTGGCGTCCGCCGGCCGCTCCGCGAGGAACAGCTCCGACGGGTTGGCGACCTCGGCGAGGCCCGACTCCTTCATCTCAAAAACGCCGATCTCGTTCGTGGAACCGAAGCGGTTCTTGACCGCTCTGAGCACGCGGAAGGAATGCCCCTTGTCGCCCTCGAAATAGAGGACCGTATCAACGATGTGCTCGAGCACCCGCGGTCCGGCAATGGCGCCGTCCTTGGTCACATGCCCGATCAAAAACGTGGGCACGCCCGTGCGTTTGGCATGGAGCATCAGCCTGCCCGAGACCTCACGCACCTGGCCGACGCTCCCGGGCGCGGACGGAAGCTCGGAGGTGAAGACGGTCTGGACCGAATCGACAACCAGGACCTGGGGCTCGAGTCCGTCGGAAGCACGGATGATCTCTTCAAGCTGCGTCTCGGCAAGCACGTAGAGGTTGTCGGTCTTTACGCCGAGGCGGAGTGCGCGCATCTTGATCTGGGCCGGCGACTCCTCGCCCGAGACGTAGAGCGCCTTGCCCCGGAGCTCCGACACCTGCCGGAGCATCTGCAGCACAAGCGTGGACTTGCCGATACCGGGGTCGCCTCCGATCAAAACGACGGAGCCGGGAACGATGCCGCCGCCGAGAACCCGGTCGAGTTCGCCGATCTTCGTCACGAACCGGTCCTCGTCCCGGGCCTGGATCTCGCCCAGGAGAAGCGGTTCAGCAGCGACGCTGCCGCGCTTGGCAGCCCCTATGTCCTTCTGCTTCTCCATCCTTTCCTCGACCATGGTATTCCATGCGCCGCAGTCAGGGCACTTGCCCATCCACCGGGGAGACTGGCTGCCGCAGGACTGGCAGACGTAGACGGTCTTGGTTTTCGTGGGTTTCATCAGAAAATGTGCTTCCTTCCTAATCCGTCATTCCCGCCTGTCCCGGCGCTTTGGCAACAGCCGGGAAATGATCCTATCGGGAATCCAGAGTTTATGGATCTGAGATACTCAAGAAGATATTACAATTCTCCCTCAAACGCAAGACGAAATCCCTGTCTATCGGGCATGAATTGCGGCCCTCTCGCCCGTTCTCTCATACCGAACGACGGAATAGGGCATGACATCGTCCACTTCTTTCCGATCTAGTTCCGTGAAATAGGTTGGGATTTCCGGGAAGCAGGCGTCGCCCTGTACAACCCGGTGAAGAACGGTGAGGTAAATCCTGTCCACGAGGTCTATGGTCTCGTGAAACACCTCTTCTCCTCCGCAGATGAAGGCCTCGTCAGCGCCGGCACAAGCGGCAAATGCCGCTTGCAGGCTGTGGACGATGACGGCCCCTCTCGCGTGATAGTCCTTCTGCCGCGTCAGAACGATGTTCCTCCGAAGAGAGAGCGGATGTCCGATGCTCTCGAAGGTCTTCCTGCCCAGGATGATCGGATGTCCCCGGGTGATGTCATGAAAATGCCTGCGGTCGGACGGAAGGTCCCAAGGCATCTTGTTGTCCCTGCCGATCACCCGGTTTTCAGCCATGGCGGCGATGATGGAGATGATCATGTGCTTTTCCCGCTGAATGCTCCCGATGCGCTAAATCGCTGCTTCCCATTATTACATCATATTTTGGCGCATTCTTCAACTTTAATAGAAAGGGGATTTACTTTGAAATAATAAAAAGTAAATTGACTCTGAGCGGGTATTATGCTAAAAAGTGCTATAATAGTATGGAAAAATTCATTTATACCAAAAAAATAAAGACGACCATGAAAACCGCCCTCTTTACCACATTACGATTTAAGATCGCGCTATTCATCATTATCCTGCTCTCGATCACTGCCTCCATTTTTTCCCTGCTTACCGTTCAGTCGATGAACCGGCACATTCTGGGAGAGGTCATTAAAAGGGCCGAATCATTGTGTAATAGCACGGCAGCCATGGCTCCCTACAGCATTCTTTCCAACGACGTGCTGGGCATGGACAATATCGTCTCGAAAATAAAAGAAGCAAACGCCGATGTGGATTATGTCGCGGTCACGGATGCGCACATGAAGGTCCTTGCCCATACCGATGTCGCCAAACGGGGCACGGTATTTCAACCTTCCCCGGGTGATTTGCTGGAGGAAAAAGGGGAATATAGCCGCGTCTCCGAAGTGTACCGGGCTGCGGACAATTCTTTCGAAATTTATGCTCCAATCGTCTTCAAAAACAAGCAGATCGGCAACGTCTTCATCGGGGTCAACAAGTCGGTTTTGCTCAACGCCAGATCCGAAATCCGAAAAAAGATCATTGTGGGACTCGGCATCGTGCTGGTCCTGGGTATCGGGTGCATCATCGTGCTTTCTTCTTATATAACGAGGCCGATCAAGGAACTTTCGAAGGGTGTCGGCGAACTGAAGGAAGGGAGAAGATCGAAGCTCAGGATTTATACTCACGATGAACTCGGGCACTTGACGAACAGTTTCAATCAGATGGCCGAATTGATCACGAGACAGCAGATCTCTCTCAGCACCTCCGCGCAGGAACTTGAAGACGCCTATGTCTCCACGGTCAAGGTGCTCTCCGCGGCCATCGATGCGCGCGATCCCTATACGCTCGGTCATTCCACGCGGGTTGCCAAGTTATCGTTAAAAATCGGCGAGTCACTCGGATTTTCCCGTCGCGAGCTTGAAGATCTCGAGGTTGCCAGCCTTTTTCACGATGTCGGAAAGCTGAAGACCCCCGACTTTGTTCTGCTCAAGGACGGCTCGCTGAGCCCGATGGAACATCGCGAGATGTCGGACCACCCGGAACACGGCGCGGCGATTCTGAGCAGGGCAAAATCCCTCCAGAAATACATACCGGCTGTCAGACACCATCACGAATGGTTCAATGGAAAAGGCTACCCCGATGGATTGAGGGGGGAGGATATTCCTCTGCATGCCGCGATCATCGCTGTCGCTGACTCCTTTGACGCCATGACATCTTCGCGGCCTTATAAAAATCCGCGTTCCCGCGAAGATGCCCTTCGCGAATTGGTCCGCTATTCGGGAATACAATTCGCCCCCCGTATTGTCGAGGTGTTCCTCGAGGTCATCGAGTCCCATCCCGCGCTCGCGGAGCAGTTTTCAAGCGGAGAGTAAGTTATGCGCAGCCTCGGGTCAACCATAGGTGCTGTGATCTGCGTGTGTATGGCCGTGCTCGGACCGTCGTGTTCCCTGCTCCCCGGAGCAGCCGGACCGTCGACAACGGAAACACAAATCATCGCTGATACGGCCAGGCAGGCCCAGGAGCAGATTGCGCTCGGTAAATACAAAAGTGCCCTCGATATATATTCCGCCGCCCAGGACAAGTATCTTCTGCCGGGGCTGAAACCCGGTTATTCCAGTCTGGGCGAGCAGATCAGAACTGCATCGGACACGGCGTTTAAAAAAGGGGATTTCGCGGAGGCGGGGAGCGCTTACAGAATTCTCTTCGAGAGCGGTATTGCCACAAGGAATTTCGCTGACTCGCTGACGTTCGACGAGGATTACTTGCGCAGGCAGATAGAGGCTTGTTCCAAGGCCCTCATGGAGATAGGACTCGTAAAATACCGCGAAGAAAAGCTTGAAGAAGCGATAGCCATCTGGAAAAAGGTCCTCCTCTTCGACGCCCGCAACAAGAATGTAAAGAAGGCCATCGATATTGCCACCGTGCAGCTGCAGCGGATCCAAAATATAAAGTGACCCGGACTGAAAGTCAGCTTTCCCGATCAGCCGCCCCTACGTGTCTGTTTTTTCCTCTTTGGCATTCACTTCCCGCATCACCAGGTAGGCCGTGAAGGTCTTGAGCAACGATTTGTCTTTATCGGTCAAATCCAGGAACTCCACCCCTATCTCATGGCAGACTTGCCCCATTTCCTCGATCTTTAAGCATGAAGCAACCCTTCCGTTGAAATTGACGGTCCCATCGTCGTTCAGAGTCAGCCCCATAGGGATGATGCTGTCTATTCCCAGGGACTGATTGGTGTGAATGCGAATGCCGCTCAGGCTGATTTCCTTTACCTTGAACTGCGCGGGGAAGTTCAACATTTTCTCCCCGGGAGTGGTGATATGAAACCTGACATTGAGCCGCCGGTCCGACATCGCCGGCGCCGCCTCTTTGTTGCTGTGCTCAATGGACTTGAGAAAACTGGTGATCTTGTCCGTCGATCCCTCTTTGAATTTCATTCCCACCGTGTATATGGTGACTCTGTCGTGGTTGGCCCTTTCTTCAATTCCGCTCAACGTGGAGCGGACTATGATGCCCGTCACATCGATGCATTTCCCCTTTTCCCCCAGCCTGAGCATGTACTCCCTGCCTGGGTCCAGTCTCCTGTCTGTTTTAAGCGCAACGCCGCCGATACTGATGTCGATGATTTCCACTTTGTCGGCCAGGCTCATTTTGCCGTTTATTTCAACCAGGTCCAGCCTGTATCTCTTATGCCGCCTCATGTCCTGCATGAACTGTTACCTCCAGACCATCAATCCCGGCCGATCGGAGCAAATCCGAAGAAGAGGTCCCGGGGGGAGATAGAATTATCAAGAAACGGATTATGCAACTTCTAAAGTATAATGGAATTTTTCGATAAGATAAAGAACAAAATGGGCAGTTTTGAGGTATGGTCGTTCCGAATGCGATGCGGATTTCGTCAACATGGATCTTGCTCTCGACACTTCCCTGTCCGGGAAATTGGCGGCGCACAGTGCTCCCGTGCTGTTCGGTGCGGATTTTCATTTTGTTCAAACCTTCCCGTTCAAATACCCCTTCCTTTCAGCCTCCGGAAACCGCTCGATCGCATACCGCAGCATGGTGCGCGGCATCGTTTTATAATACCGCTTCAGAAACTGCTCTTCGACCCGAAGATCGCGCTTCCCCACCTCCCGCAGCATCCAGCCCACGGCCTTGTGAATGAGGTCATGGTCATCGGAGAGGAGCATCGCGGCTATTTTGAGCGTGTCAGAGAAATCCTTCTGCTTGATGAACAGGAAGGTGGCCATGATCGAGATCCGGCGTTTCCAGAGGTCGCGCGATTTCGCGAATGCATAGAGCGGCTTTCTGCTCTTGTCCGAAAGATACGCGCCAACGATGTTCGGAGCGGTCAGATCAACGAGGTCCCAGTTGTTGATGTGCCGGATGTTCTTCAGGTAAAGGCCGTAGATTTTTTCCCTTGTCGCATCATCTCCCTTTGAAAACCGGTCCACAAGCATCAACAGCGCCAGCAGCCGCTCCTCATGATAGGCCGATGACAGCAATTTCGTGATCTCCCCGAGGGGCGCCTCCCGGCATTCCCTGGCGACCTTGCGTATATTCGGGACCACGACCCCGAGGAACAGGTCCCCTTCCCCGTACTGCCCGGGACCGGTCTTGAAAAATCCCCTGAGAGCCGAGGCCTTCTCTTTGCTGGCATAATTTCGAAGTCTATGCCGGATTTCTTCGGAAGTCATGGGCCTCGTTCCATTCCTATCTCGCAACGTCCTTTGGACAAGACACGGGCGCAGGACAAGGACATCATCCTGCGCCCGCAAGCGGGATCGCTGCCTTTACTCCTTGCAAATATCCTTAAAGAACTGCGTCATGTCCGCCCACGACTCCTTGTCCGCCTTTTCATTGTACGCCAGCGGGAGGTTGTACTTCTTGCCGAGCTCCGTCGCCTCGGGATTCGTGAAGCTGTGGACGGCGCCGGGATAATTTATGAACTTGAAGTCGGCCTTGGCGTCGGTCATCTCTTTCTTGAACGCCTCGATGGCCTCGGCCGGGATGAACTTATCGTCAGCGCCGTTGTACACGCGGATTTTTGCCTTTACCTTCCCGGCCTCAGCGGGCTTCACCGCGGACAGGTTGCCATGGAAGCTCGCAACCGCCTTGAGGTCCGCGCCCTGCCTCGCCATGTTCAGCACGACCGCTCCCCCAAAACAGTAGCCGATGGCCCCGATCCTTGCCGGGTCCACGGTCGGCTGCTTCTTCAGGAAATCCTCGGCCGCCTCAAATCGCGCCTTGGCCGTATCGAAGTTCTTCATGACCTCGGAAGAGAACTTGCCCGCATCGTCGGGGTGCATGGCCTGCTTGCCGTCGCCGTACATGTCCACTGCGAGCGCCGTATATCCAAGTTCGGCCAGCATGCGCACGCGCTTTCTTGCATACTCATTGTGCCCCCACCATTCGTGGACCACCAGCACACCGGGCCGCTTGCCCTTGACGTCCTCATCATAGGCGAGGTAACCTTTCAAGGTCACGCCGCCCGACGTATAATCAACATTCTTTCCGACGACCTTGGCATGCGCGGAGGTCAGGCCCGCTGCCGTTACCAGGAAAAACATACTTGCAAAAAAAATCACAAATCGTTTCATAAACTGCCTCCTTGATGTTAATTTTTGTGAAACTAAAGGCGCATAGACGCCTCAAGGCATCTTAATGCTTTATTTTAATTGTAGCAGAAGGGGAAAAAACTGATGGGAGGGGTCTTACCGGTTTCGTTCCTTTACCACCCGCTCCACTTCGCGCTTCGACTCCTTTGCCCTGATCGTCTCGCGCTTGTCATAGGACTTCTTGCCTTTCGCGAGCCCGATCAACACCTTGGCCTTGCCGCGCGTAAAATATATCTTGAGCGGGATGAGGGTGAAGCCCTTCTGCGTCATCTTCCAGGTAAGCTTGCGGATTTCTTCTTTATGAAGCAGGAGCTTGCGCGTGCGGAGCGGCTCGTGGTTCGCCAGGTTGCCCTGGGGATAGGGGCTGATGTTCGCGTTCAGGAGAAACATCTCCTCGTTCTTCACGATGGCGTAGCTGTCCGTGAGGTTCGCGAGGCCCAGGCGCAGGGACTTCACCTCCGTCCCCTGGAGCGACATCCCGGCTTCGAGGGTCTCCTCGATGAAGTAGTCGTGGAATGCCTTGCGGTTCGTCGCGACCGCGGTATCTTCTTTTTTTTCGGTCATGGTTTTATCACTCAGATGAGGATCAGGGGTGCATCATCTCAATTCCTTCGATGCCCTTGAAATGCTTCCGGTCGAAGGTATAGATGTCCCGAACTCCGGCCGCATTGGCATAGGCGACAATCCACGCATCTATAAAATCTATTGTACCATCCCGATAAAGCGCGATGGCCCCAGCAAGGATGGGTTTGTCGCTGACTTCGACTCCGTGCGTCTGCAGGATCGCGTTAAGAAGTGGGACGATCTCGCTTCGGTCAAGCTTGTAAAAGCTTTGAAGGACCCAGACCAGTTCCGCGATTACAACGGAAGGGATGATGAGCCTGACCTCACCCTCCGAGGCCTTGAGCAGAAGGCGTTTGACCTCGTTTGCCTTGGATGGATCATCCTCGGTCAGATAACGGACCAGCAGGTTGGTGTCGATGACGGCGCGCTTATGATCATCCACCGCGCTTGCCCGCCTTTCTTCCGACGTACGTTCTGGCCGTTTCCCGGACAACGTCGGCGTCAGCCGGGCGAGCCCGCCCCTTGAGATACCCTTTATAGTCCAGGAGGGACTCTGCCGGCTTGATCACGAACTTATCATCCTCCTGCTCAAAAACAACCACGCCGCCTTCCCGAAGGTGAAGCATATCCCGCACTTTTTTGGGGAGCGTAATCTGACCTTTCGATGTGATCTTTGCAGTAACGGTCATGGGCTATCTCCTTACTTTGCTTATATGTCCTTACTTATGATTGTAACCAATGCCGAAGAAATTTTCAAGCGAAATGAGAGAATAAGTTGGGGCAGGTTTATAAGAGAAAGAGCGTATCATGGGACACGGCAGAAACATTCATAATAAAAGCTGAGGCAACGGGAACAATGAATTATCAATACGTTGGCGAAAATAGGGTCTTGACGGCGCCACTGAATTTCAATATGTGCATTCAAAATAACTGATCCGCAAAATCGGAATAGTTATATTGAAAGAAACAACGATCGTGTGCTCCCGGCCCCCGATGAAATCCTGAAACGCTTTGATTCCATCATAGAGAAAAAAGGTCCCGCCGCGGCCTTACATCAGATTTACCGGATCGACATCGATAATTACTTTGATCTTCCTGCCGTATTTCTCCTCAACAATCTTTCTTCCCTCGAGGGCAAGCGCCCTCATGGCATCGCGTTTTGCCGAGAGCAGAAGCAGCTGAAAACGATACTGGCCGCGGACCCGGAAGATGGGGGCCGGCGCGGGACCGAGGAGCACGGTGTCTTTCCCTCGCATCCGGCTTCGGATGCGGTCCCGGGCGGTCTTTGCCGCTTCCGCGGCCCGGGCTTCATCAGGACTCTTGATCTCGATCTTAATGATGCGGCCGATGGGCGGATAGCCGAGTTGAGAGCGGTAGGCGATCTCTTCGTTGTAGAACCCGTCGTAATCGTGAGTCGTGCTGTGCCGGATGGAGTAGTGGTTCGCGTTCATGGTCTGGATGACCACCTCGCCTGCGGCATCTCCCCTCCCGGCCCTGCCCGCGGCCTGGGTGATGAGCTGGAAGGTCTTTTCCGCGGACCGGAAGTCGGGCAGGTTCAACCCGATATCGGCATCGACGACGCCGACGAGAGTCACCGCCGGGAAGTCGTGCCCCTTCGCAATCATCTGCGTGCCGAGGAGGATATCCACCTCCCGCCGGTCCACCCGCTGCAGGAGGTTGTCACAGGCGTCCCTCCCCTTGACGGAGTCGCTGTCCATTCGTATGATGCGCGCTTCGGGAAAAAGCGTCCGCAGCTCTTCCTCAACCCTCTGCGTGCCGGAGCCCAGCAGCTTGAGACCGGCGCCCGAGCAGGCCGCGCAGGTATCAGGCGGCGCGGTGAAATAGCCGCAGTAGTGGCACTTGAGCTTCTGGTCGGATTTGTGGAACGTGAGCGTGACACTGCAGCTCGGGCACTTTATTGCCGCACCACAGTCACGGCAGATGAGCACAGACGAGAACCCCCTGCGGTTCAACAGAAGAAGCGTCTGTTCATTCCTTTCGAGCCGGGCCTTGATGTCATCGACGAGTCTCGTCGAGTACAGGGTGTTCTTCGGGAGCGTTTTGACGTCGATGATCAGCACTTCGGGCATGGGGCGATGGTCCACGCGGTTCGCGAGCCGCAGGTATTGGTATTTGCCCGACTTCGCATTATAGTAGCTCTCAAGCGACGGCGTTGCCGACCCCAGCAGGGCAACTGCGTTCTGAAACTTCGCGCGCATGATCGCGACGTCGCGGGCGTGATAGCGGAGACCTTCATCCTGTTTATAGGAATTTTCGTGCTCCTCATCGACGATGATGAGGCCGATTTTTTCGAAGGGTGCGAACACGGCGGACCGGGCTCCGATGACGACGTCGACCAGGCCGGACCGGATGCGGCGGTACTCGTCAGCCCGCTCGCGGTCCGTGAGCCCGCTGTGCAGAACCGCCACGCGGCTGCCGAAGCGCTGTCTGAACCTCGATAAAAGCTGCGGGGTGAGCGCGATCTCGGGCGCCAGCACGACGGCGCCCCTGCCGGTCCCTGCCAGTCTGCCGATGGCCTGGAGGTAGACTTCGGTCTTGCCGCTGCCGGTAACGCCGTGCAGTAAAAACACGCCAAAGGTCCCGGCGGAGACTGCCTCGCTGATCCTGCGAACCGCCTCGTCCTGCTCGGGCATAAGTTGGGGCGGCAGGCTCGGCGTAAACGCCGCTGTTTCAAGATTCCTGTCAGCGTCCTTTTCGATGATCTCCGCCACCCCCGCATCGCACAGTGACTTGATGGTGGTGGAAGAAAATTGCTTCAATTCCTCCATGCTCACGACCTCTTGCTCGCACAGAAGCAGCAGGAGCTCTCTCTGCTTAGGTCCGCGGACCGCCGCCATGGCGTGGTCCCCCGAGGTAAGGAGCAGGTACTTTTCCATTTTCGGTTTCGCGCGGGAAACGGCCCGGGGGACGACCGTTTCAAGGGTCAGGCCGAGGGGATGCATATAGTAGTCGGACATCCAGCGCGCAAGCGAAAGGAGCTCCGGCGCGAGGGGGCAATCCATGATAGCGAGGATGGATTTGAGACCGGCCGCCTCGGCCTTATCCAGGAGACCGACGACCGTGCCGGCGAGACGCCTGCTTCCGAAGGGCACGAGAACGCGCGAACCCGGTGCGAGTCTGCCCTGCAGCTCTTCCGGCACGCGGTAGTGGAATGTTTTGTGAACAGAGACGCCGACGGCTATATCAGCAACGAGGCCGGACATGGGAGGGGGCGGGGCGATCAAGAATCGAGTGTGAACGGCAATTTTTCGGGTTTCTCACTTTTCTCTTCCGGCTTTTTCTGTTTTTCCGCGGCCCCATCCTTCGCAGCAGACGTTTCCTTGCTGCTCAGGATATCTTTGAGCTCGCTCATGAACTCGTTGATGTCCCGGAAGGACCGGTAGACCGAGGCGAAGCGCACATAGGCGACCTCGTCCAGCCTGTGCAGGCTCTCCATCACTTCTTCACCCACCATGGTGCTTGGGATCTCCTTCAGGCCCTTTTCCTGGAGCGATTTCTCGATCTCCTCCACGGACTTTTCGAGCATCTCCATGCTGATGGGCCGCTTTTCGCAGGCCTTTTTGAGGCCGCTCAGGATCTTCTGGCGGTCGAAGGGCTCGCGCCTGCTGTCCTTCTTAATGACCAGCGGCAGCATTTCCTCGACCCGCTCATAGGTGGTGAACCGGCCCTCGCACTTGAGGCACTCCCGCCTCCGCCGGATGGACTCGCCTTCCTTCCCCATCCGGGAATCGACGACCTTGTTATCGAGGCTGGTGCAGTAGGGACAGCGCATGGGTTTACCGAAGGAAGCGGGGAACTTAAGAAGTTGAGAAGATAGGCTTCCCCCTCCGCAACTTCACCTCTTCCCAACCTCCCATCTTTATTTTTTATACTGCGTGACCTTGATGCCGGACTCTTCCAACATTTCCGCGGCCAAAGCGTCAGGGTAGCCGTCTTCGAAGATGATGTGTTTCACGCCCGCGTTGATGATCATCTTGGCGCAGATGCCGCAAGGCTGGTTGGTGCAGTAGAGGGTGGCGCCGTCGATGTTGGTGCCGTGCTTGGCGGCCTGGATGATTGCGTTCTGCTCGGCGTGCAGGCCGCGGCAGATCTCGTGACGCTCGCCGGAGGGAATGCCCATCCGCTCGCGCAGGCACCCGCGGACGACGCAGTGCTCTATCCCCGACGGCGTGCCGTTGTAACCCGTGGCGAGGATGTTCTTATCCTTCACGACGACCGCCCCCACCTGCCGGCGCAGGCAGGTCGCCCGCTTCTTCACGAGGTGCGCGATCTCCATGAAATATTCGTCCCAACTAGGTCTTGTCATAAAACCTCAATGCAAAATTCAAATTGCAGAATGCAAATTGCAAATTGCGGATCTCCGGACAATTTGCACTTTGCATTTTTCACTTTGCACTTTGCAATCAGCGGGTTCCTGCCGCTGCCTTCTCCATCGCGAACAGGGGATACTTGCTGCAGAACGCCTTCGTCCGGTCCTTGATCGCGGCAAGCTTTTCCGGGGAATGACCGTTGGCCAGCGTCTCGCAGATCAGGTCGCCGATGATCTTCATCTCGGGCTCGCGCATGCCGCGCGTGGTCACGATCGGCGTGCCCAGCCGGATGCCGCTCGTGGTCACCGGCGGCTTCTGGTCGTAGGGGATGCTGTTCTTGTTCACCGTGATGCCGGCGGCGTCGAGCGCCGTCTCGGCTTCCCTGCCGGTGATGTTCTTGGGCGTCAGGTCCACGAGCATGAGGTGATTTTCCGTCGTTCCCGAAACGATGCGGAACCCGTCCTCGGTCAGCCGCTGGGAGAGGGCCTTCGCGTTCTTCACGACCTGGCGCTGATAGTCCTTGAACTCCGGCTGGAGCGCTTCCTTGAACGCGACGGCCTTTGCCGCGATCACGTGCACGAGCGGCCCGCCCTGGATGCCGGGGAAGATGACCTTGTCCACGGCCTTGGCGAACCTTTCTTTGCACATGATCATGCCGCCGCGCGGGCCGCGCAGGGTCTTGTGGGTCGTGGTCGTGACGAAGTCGGCAAAGGGCACCGGGCTCGGGTGCTCTCCTGCGGCCACGAGGCCGGCGATATGGGCGATGTCGGCCATGAGATAGGCCCCGACCTTGTCGGCTATGGCGCGAAACCGGGCGAAATCGAGGATGCGGGAATAGGCGCTGTATCCGCACACGATCATCTTCGGTTTGTGTTCAACGGCCAGCCGCTCCACCTCATCGTAGTCGAGCAGTTCCGTCTTCTTGTCCACGCCGTAGGAGAATGATTTATAGAGCGTGCCCGAGAAGCTTACGCTTGCCCCGTGGGTGAGATGCCCGCCGTGAGGAAGCCCCATGCCGAGGATCGTGTCCCCGGGCTGGAGCACGCTCATGTACACGGCCATGTTCGCCGAAGACCCGGAGTGGGGCTGGACGTTCACGTGCTCGGCGCCGAAGATTTGCTTCGCGCGCTCGATCGCGAGCAATTCCACCTGGTCCGCGAACTCGCACCCCCCGTAGTAACGCCGGTTCGGATACCCCTCGGCGTACTTGTTGGTGAGCACCGAGCCCTGCGCTTCGAGCACGGCATGGCTCACGTAATTTTCCGACGCGATGAGGACGATCTTGGTGAGTTCCCGCTCCTCTTCTCCCTTGATCGCGTTGTAGACTTCGAGGTCCGCCGCTTTGAGTTCTGACATGCTGTTATCCTTTTATCGATTTTTCTATTGCCCGTATCTTGTCGAGCCGCTTCTGGTGCCGGCCGCCGGCGAAATCCGTTTCGAGCCAGGTCTTCACGATTTCCAGGGCCACGCCTTTGCCGATGACCCGCTCGCCCATGACGAGAATGTTGGCGTCGTTGTGCTCGCGGCTCATCTGCGCGGTAAAGTGGTCATGACAGAGCGCGGCCCGCACCTTCGGGTACCGGTTTGCCACCATGGACATGCCGATCCCGGTGCCGCAGACCAGGATGCCGCGGTCCATCGAACCGTTCGCCACGGCCTCCGAGACCTTTGCCCCGTAGTCCGGGTAATCAACGGATTCCCCGCCCGCGGGCCCGAAATCGGAGACCTCGATGTTCGCTACGGTCTTCACGAATTTGAGGATTTCCTGCTTCAGTTCAAAGCCGCCATGGTCGCAGCCGATCGCCAGTTTCATGAAAAACCCGCCTTTCAGGAGATGTTGATATTAACATCCCGGATGTTTTTGTGTCAAGGAAAATACCGGGCTCGGTAAGCGGTCTCACGCACGATGAAAGGCTTTGGATTTTTCTTCATCCCCCTTTGGAAAAGGGGGGCGGAGGGGCTTTCTAAAAATATTCATACCCTATCATGCCGAGCACCGCGATGGCCGCGGTCTCGGTGCGGAGGATGTTCGGGCCCAGGCTTACGGCGTGAAATCCTTTTGAACGTGCTTCCGCTGCCTCGGCCTGCGAGAATCCGCCCTCGGGACCGATGAGAACGATGATGTTCTTCACATCGGGATTCAGCCTCAGGACATGCTTGATCGCCTCTGTACTTTCTTCCCAGGGAAGGAGGAGAAGGGTAAAGGGTTCAGGGGCGAGGGTGCGGAGAAAATCCGAGAAACCCCTGATACCTTCAATTTGGGGGATACCCGTCCTGTTGCTCTGCATGGACGCTTCTCTGGCGATCTTCCGCCATCGGGCGGTCCGCTTCACTTCATCCTTGACCTTGACGATGGTCCGTTCAGTCACGAGCGGCACGATGCTTGCCACGCCCAATTCCGTCGCCTTCTGCACGATAAAGTCCATCTTGTCGGACTTGGGCAGGCCCTGGCCCAGGGTGATTCGGGGGTGGCTGATCTCCCGCTTCGATTTACCCATGATCTCGGTCCTGATCTGGGCCCGGTCGACCTGCCTGATCTTCACCGCGTAGTCGGTCCCTTCTCCGTCGCATAAGAGAAGTTCATCTCCGGTCTTCATGCGAAGCACCGTCGCTATATGGCGCACATCTTCGCCGGTTATGGTGATCTCGGGGCCGGAGACCTGGTCGGGGGATATGAAAAATCGGGGGGGTCGGGGCATGGAAAAATCCTTTTTTCACCGCAGAGGACGCAGAGAACGCTGAGACGAAAAAATAGTTGGTTCTGGGTGAGAAACAAAGCACAACTTTAGCAAGCTTAATTATTACAGTCTTATATCATTTCAGAACGCCACATCCTCCGCGACCTCTGCGTCCTCTGCTTGTGCCCAGCGTTAACGAGTGCAAG
>JAXIPA010000125.1:0-3603 GCA_045403145.1 Nitrospirota bacterium
GCAGTGCAGGGTGTCGGGAATCCTGCTTCCAAAATACAGGGGGAAAGATGCCGGACAGCCTGTATTCGTGCTATGCACTCATAATCACTGGCCGCAGGCAAGCCGGCATGACAAACTGTTGATATGTTGACATATGTTTTAACTGATAATGTTCTTGGAAGTGGAAAGAGAGGACGGCCATGAACAAGGACGAAAAAAAACTCTACTACGTGAAAGGGATTCCGGTGCCCGAGACTCCCGCTTCATCGGTCCATCCCGATGCCTGGAGAGAGACGAAGATCGTGGGCAAGCCGCTGCCGCGCGTTGACGGATATGAACGCTTGAGCGGGGCGGCGATTTACGCATCGGACATAACGATGCCGGAGATGCTCTTCGCTGCGATACTCCGCTGCCCTCATGCCCACGCGAACGTCAAAAAGGTCGATACGAGCCTGGCTGAGAAGATGCCGGGCGTGCGTGCGGTCATCACCGGCTCAAGCCCCGAGGCGGACGTGATCTGGCCCTATTCCAGCGAGGTGAAGACCAAACTCTTCGATCCCCGCTGCCGTTTCGAGGGAGAGACCGTTGCCGCCGTGGCGGCTGAGACGCCTTACCAGGCATGGGACGCGGCACAGGCGATCAAGGTTGAGTACGAAGTGCTGCCGTTCGTGACGGACGAACGAAAGTCCCTCGCTACGAGCGCACCGCTCATCCACCAGGCAGGAAACACGGTCAAACAGGACAAGTACGAGCGGGGAGACGTGAAAAAGGGATTTGCCGAAGCGGACGTCGTCCTGGAACAAACCTTTCGCACGGCATGCGAAATCCATACTCCTATGGAACTTCACGGCTGCGCTGCCAAGTGGGACGGCGACAGCCTCACGATCTGGGAGTCCACCCAGGGCGTATACTCGATCCAGGCGCGCGTGGCCGAAGTGCTCAAACTGCCCCTGTCCAAGGTGCGCGTGATCAACCGTTACATGGGGGGAGGCTTCGGAAGCAAACTGCAGGCGGGTAAGTACACCATTATCGCCGCGATCCTCGCGAAGAAATCAGCAAGGCCGGTAAAGCTCTTCCTCACCCGGGAAGAGACGTTCCTGGAGGCGGGGAACAGGCCGCCTGCGAACATGACGATCAAGGCGGGAGTAAAGAAAGACGGGACCCTCACGGCGCTCGAGTTCACGGGCCTCGGATCGGGCGGGGCCTATCCCGCCGGCGGGACCGGTCTGCTCGATTGGCTTGTGCGCGACCTGTATACCTGCCCAAACGTCAAGTGCGAGACCACGGACGTGTATATCAATGCCGGTCCAGCGCGGCCTTTCCGGGCTCCGGGACATCCCCAATGCTCATGGGCTCTGGAGCAGATGATGGATTCCCTTGCCGAGGCAGTCAAGATGGACCCGGTGGAAATCAGGCTCAAAAACATCCCGTCCTTCAGCCAGGGGCGGGAGGGAAATCCACCCTACACGACAACAGGTCTCCGGCAGTGCATCGAGGAAGGCGCCAAGGCCTTCGGATGGAAAGAGGCATTCGTCAGGACTCCGGAGAAGGGGGGCCATATCCGGCGCGGCGTCGGTATGGCGAGCTGCCTTTGGTTCGCGGGCGGCGGAAATCCTCCTTCCACGGTTATCGTGAAATATTTCTCCGATGGGAGCGTGAACCTGAACCTTGGCATGAGCGACATCGGTACGGGCACCAAAACCGTGATGGCAATGGTAGTTGCCGAGGAACTAAGCGTCGGTCCCGGGCTCATCCAGATCGAGAACGCTGACACCGGCACCACCCAGTATGCGACGCCCTCCGGCGGGAGTAAGACCGTCCCAACCGAGGCACCGACGGTGCGGGCCGCCGCTGTGAGCGTGAAGCAGCAGCTCTTCGACATGGCGGCGGAAGAACTCAAGATCGAAGCTGCAAGCCTCGCCATCGAAGGAGACAGCATTGTGTCGAAGGCCGATCCCGCGACGAAGATCAGAATAACGGCCCTTGCCTTGCTAAAGAAACGGGGACTGGTCGTTGGCGTGGGCTACCGGGGACCGAATCCCGCGGGCAAGGTGGTGAACCCCTTTGCAGCACAGTTCTGCGAGGTGGAAGTGAACATGAAGACCGGCGAGGTGGCGGTCCTCCGTTTTCTCGGCAGCCATGAGAGCGGCAGGGTCATGAACCGCATGGGCTTCGACAGCCAGGTCTACGGCGGCATCACCATGGGCATCGGCTTCGCCATGACCGAGGAGCGGATTTTCGACGGCACTCAAACAGGAAAGATGGCGAACAAAAACTGGCACGATTACAAGATCCCGACGGCCCTGGACGTGCCAGCGGACATGGTCTCTCACGTCGTGGACCTGCCGGACCGGGAGGCGAACTTCGCGGGCGCCAAAGGGCTCGGAGAGCCGGTCACGATCCCCACGGCTGCGGCAATCGCGAACGCTGTGTACCATGCAACAGGCGTAAGAGTGACGGAGACGCCGATGAATGCGCTGCGGCTCAGTAAGCTTTTCGCCGAAATCAAGAGATGATTCATTCTTACAAAGTCGTCACTCCCGCTTGCTTTTAAGCCTGCCCCGGTATGCTTTAGGCCGGGGGGAGTCGTTTCGTCGCTCAACATGCTGAGAAGGATTCCGGCCACCCTGCACTACGCTTCGCTCGTAACCGCTGGGTGCAGGCAAGCGGGAATGACGTCAAGATGCTATTCCTTCGAGGGAGGTACTTACTCTGATGCAGAACTTCTCCTACGTTCGACCCAAATCTTTAAAGGACGCGATAAAGCAGCTCTCTTCCGAAGGGAGCGGCGTGCTTGCCGGTGGGACAGACCTGCTTGGTTGCCTCAGAGACCGTGTGTTTGAATCGAAAAAGCTGGTGAGCATCACTGATCTCGCGGAGCTTCGCGGAATCAAAAAGACCGCGGACGGAGGTCTCCGGATCGGCGCGCTCACGACCGTGACCGAGGTGGCTGCGAGCAAACTTATCCTCGATCAGTACCCCGCGCTCAGCCAGGCAGCTGCCGAGGTTGCGAGCCCCCAGCTCAGGAACCAGGGGACCATGGGCGGAAACCTCTGCCAGAAGCCGCGCTGCTGGTACTACCGAGGCGAGTTCCATTGCCTCAGGAAGGGCGGGGACCGGTGCTTTGCCGCGACAGGTGAGAACCAGTTTCACTGCATCTTCGGCGGAGGGCCTTGCTTCATCGTCCATCCTTCGGATACGGCCCCGGCCCTTGCCGCGTTCGGCGCGGTTGTCACGATCACGGGGCCGAAGGGGTCGAGGTCCGTGCCGGTGGAAAAGCTTTTCGTCCTTCCCAGTATTAATGTAATGCGGGACACGGTGCTGACGCCGGGTGAGATCATAACGGAGATCATGCTTCCGTCTCATCAGAAAAGCGGACGCAGCTCCTACCGTAAGGTGCGGGCCAGGAACTCCTGGGACTTTGCCGTGGCCGGAGCGGCCGTCGCGCTCGTGATGAGCGGCGATACCGTTACCTCGGCGCGGATTGTATTAAGCGGCGCGGCGCCCGTGCCCTGGAGGTCGACGGCAACGGAGGATGCCATCATCGGCAAGCGGCTTGATGCCGAGGTGATCGCAAAGGCCGCGGACGCGGCGGTCACGGGAGCCCAGCCGCTGGGGCATAAC